>CABMPS010000044.1 GCA_902388545.1 uncultured Collinsella sp. | reverse complement strand
GGACCGTCCCTCGCGGCACGCACCCTCCGCTCCCGCGAAAACCCGTTCAACACAAAGGCTTTTAGGTATAGCCTTATTGCTGTACGCCACGAAGTTCCCGCCCACTCACGCCCTCGCTGCCAAACGAATACGCATCCCTCTCTCTTCTATGGATGCAACGCTGCCGAAATATAAATCGACTCATGCGATCGCTCTCCGACCTCAGCTGAAACGTTTCAGAGCGCAACAATCTTGAACCTCGATCCACCCTCCAGACAAACCTCCTCAGTTCATCCATTACTATCGAAAAGATCTTCCATGAATTTTGACGGCCTGTTTCAGCTGTAATGGAAATAAAAACCAGCTTTTCGAAGTCGGCGCCACAACCAGGCAAGCATTTCCGAAATCGCAGCATCACATCGCTCGATATAAGTAATTTGCTACTGGTGCAACGACCCCGAGCACCGTTCCCGCGCGACTCTATCGCAAATACGTTGCTTAGAACAGGGCACTGCCACATTTCAGCAAGCCAATCCGAATCCTCGTTTGGTCGGGAGATAGTCCAATTACCCTTTAAATATCATATCGTTGTGGTATTCAATAAACTCAGCTCGTGGGGCAAATCGCTTCGGAAGCGTAATCGGCTCTCCGTTGTAGCGCCACAAATTTACCGCTTCCTTGAAAGTAGCGGCAGGCTAAACGAGGGCGGTGAGTTCCTTTTCTACTTCTACGCCATTAAGGACGGGCACGTGTACTCCCATCATAAAGATCTCTTTCGTACGACCCATTTCCGCTTCTACAGGAACGCAATCAGCGAGACAAACACTTACGAACTTGAGCCCATGCTTTGCAAGGTGAAGGCTAACGAGCTGGTTTCGAGAGACGAACTAGCCGACCGGCTGGCCGCCATTGGTTACGAGCGGAATCGTGGGAGCCAGGGGGCGGACTTCCACTACGTGCTTAGCGTGGAGGTCGAGAACGCTGCAGTTGTGCCGCTGAGTCTCGCGTGCGGATTGGTCGACGGGCAGAACGGCAACGATGCTTTCAGCCCGCACTCGCCGAAGTTGGTGGGATAACATTTCACGAGCATGTCGATTGGTACAGAGGAAAGATTATGGACGAGAGAATCAAATCGATAATCCACAAAGCTGTTGATGATGCCGGGCGTTATCCGTTTCTCTTCATCGGCTCTGGCCTCTCCCGTCGTTACTGCGGCACGCCGGGATGGGAGGGGCTGCTTTCGGATATCTGCGCCGAGGTGCTTGACGACCCATATGCCTTCGCGCGCTTCAAGAGCCAGGCGAAGATTGCTGTCCAGAACGGCGAGGTCGAGTCCGAACTGCCGTACGTTGCCACGCTCATGGAAAGCGAAGTAAACCACGAGCTCTTTGCATCGGATGAATTCGCTGCCTTCCGCGAAGATCACAGTGACGAGCTTACCGGGGACGCTTCGCCCATGAAGATCTACGTCGCAGATAAGATCGCGAGAGCTCGTCTCGTCGAGAGCGCCGAAACTGAGAAGCTGGCGAAGGCGGGCAGGGAAAAAGTTGCCGGCATCATCACCACGAATTATGACTGTATGTGTGAGACCCTATTCCCTGGTTTCACGACCTACGTCGGAGAAAGCGACCTCCTGTTCTCTGACCAGGCTTTCTCTCAGGAGATATACAAGATCCATGGCTCAGTCTCGAGGGCGGGAAGCATCGTCCTGACCAGCGCTGACTATGCGGAGTTCGCGCAGAAGAGGAAGTATCTCTCGGCGAAGCTGCTCACCCTCTTCGTCGAGTATCCCGTCATCTTCCTCGGTTATTCGATTCAAGACGAGAACATCAGGTCGATACTGGGTGACATCTGCGAATGCCTACCAGATGACAAGCTCAAACGGCTGGGCAAGCGGCTCATCTTCGTTCAGCACGCAACCGACACCTCTGTTGGCGAGATTGCTATGAGTTTCGGTGGCCGTACGCTTTCGATGACGAAGATCACCACGGATGACTTCGAGTCGATCTACGATGCGATGCGCAGCTTCCGGAAAATGTATAGCACGCGATTTATCCGCGAGTTGAGGGGCAGCGTGTTCAGGCTTGCGGAGCATATCGACCCGAGTTCCGACATCATCGTCTCAGGGATAGACAATGTCCTCAACGACCTTGACCCGGACCAGAAGATCGTCATCGGCCTGTCGGTGTCACCAAGTAGCATCGGAAAGCCGATTTCACCTGAAGATATCTTCGAGGACATCGTGCTCGATAACCTTCGCTATGACCCAAAGTTCATCGTCGAGAACTACCTCAACATGTACGTGCGCCAACGGCCCAACAACATGCCTGTCTTCAAGTACACGCGCGGACTCGGTGGAGAGGTCGGTAAGGACATAGCGACTTATCTCCCAACGCTCACCTCGATTGATAGCTATCGAAGCGAAACGTTCCGCAAATCGATGCCTGCGACTCGTCGCAGATTCGAAGGGTCGCTGAGCATAAAGGGCCTTGCGAATGCATGCGCGCCAAAGAGCCCGTTCGCGTTCATCCCGTGCCTTTCAGAGGAAGAGATGGACGTCGACGACTTGGAAGCGTTGCTGAAGCGGGCACTGGCTGACGTGGGAAACGACCCTGCCAAGAAGAGGGCTCTGTTGAAAGATTCGCATTATCGGAAGTGCGTCCGCATCTACGACTTCTTGCGCTATGGAAAGTAGGAAGTCCCCCAACCTTCACCAATAGTCCGGGCAACGGCATCCGAACCTAGATCCAGTTGGGGGACATGCTCCCGAACTATGCACGGTTTCCCGCGCAAAGCTAGTTTAGCAAAGAAATGTGGAGATTGGCGGTTGGGCGCTTGAGATTCCTGCCAACTGCCGCACCCCTTGAATATCAACTTCATCCGAACACCTCCCAAATTCATCCGTACATGTACGGATGAATTTGGGAATCCGATACCCTGAGGGCCGGGTCGGCCGGCCCCGGGAGATCGGAGGACGCCATGTCCGGAAAGAGCGGGAAGGGCGCCGCGAGGGCGGTCCCGAGGGCCCACGGCAGGCGATCGGCGATTTCATGCAACTACGGCTGAAGTGTCTTTATGTGGTTCAGCGCACCCAACAGTACCGTTTGATTTCGCTCAAAGCATAAACGAAACCATGCATATATTCCCAAGGCAATCAGGCATGGCGTCACGAAAACCCCGGCAGCGATTGAATTGTTGCCCGCCCATGCAGACAGACACCCTCCGACCGTAAGTGAGATGATCATGCTGATCACGCTGGGGGCCCAACTCGTATAATGCACCCCACTCACCGCCTGTTCGACTATTTCGCATTTCTTTTTCAGGCTAATGTCCTCATCCACTTCACCAAGAGAAAAGTCCACTCCCGAAATTAAATCGAGCAATTCAGCCTCACTGTAGCCGCCTTCCTTGAATCTTTTAATGAAGAAACCTCCTGGTCCAGGCCCACAGATAGGACGGTTTACACGAAACAGTTCCTTATAGGCGATTCCCATTGTTAACTCCTTAAAGTGCAGATGCTATTTACGCTATCGTTCTATCATTTCGTCCGGACAGATTTTTATCGGACCGTCGGCAACCGTTCACAAGGACATCCCGTTCAGTAACTCCCCGCGCTCCTCATACCCGCGCTCGAGCTTCTTCCCAAGCTCCGCAGCGCAGCGCTTCGTTTCCTCGGCAAACAGGTCATCGATAGCCCTGTCAATCCGCGTGCAAGTCTGCCGATGCTCGTCCTTCCAGGGCAGGTTGAGTCCCAAACTCGCGTCCCAATAGCCGCCGAGTTTGGCGTTAATTACTTCCTCGGGATACAGCACGTCGCGGCGAATGTCCTCAACTACATCGTCCTCGTCCATATCGCAGGCCGCATCGCCCTGCTCGAGGAACTTGCGCAGCTCCTTTTGCGCCCGGATGTTGTTCAGCATGCGAACACACACCACGGCCAAAAAGCGATAACGTTCGCATAGATCCCACTCGCCTTCGAGCCATACGCGAAAGCCCAGCATTTCGCTCGCGGACTCATCATCCATCAGGATCAATTCCCACGGAAGCACATTGGCGAGTGCGTCCTCCCCCAGCCTTTGCACGCCGTCGCGCATAAAGATGCACGGCTCCACGTCGTAATAGCCAAAACCGTGGCCCGCATCGCGACGATTGATGACATGCTTGGGCAACAGGATGATCTTGTCGCTGGGCTCGGGATCTATCTTCCGCAGCTTTTTGACCTTGCGGCGGGCGCGCTTTAGGCTGCGTTCGCTATCGCCACGGCCGCGGCCGTCCGGCTTGCCGCCGTATCGAAGGGCAACCTCACGCGCCAGGATCTTTGTGTCCGCAGCGCACAGCAGGTCGCTCACGGTGGGCAGGTCTTCCCACTCAATGCCATCGACGTCCCAAATCCTGTTCATGTTCAACCTCTTTCTGGCTGTGAATTTACGCACTTGTTCGCCCTGCACAACGTACTTGTAAGGCATGCGCCCCGCTAGAGCGCCTTCTTGCTGGGCGCAATCACCTCGTCCACCAGGCCCAGCTCCAGAGCGCGCCTGGCGTTGCACCAGCAGTCGCGCTCGGTGAGCTCGTGGAACTCCTGGGCGCTCAGGTTGCCATGCTCGGCCAGCAGCTCGTCCAGCTCGGCGCGCATGGCCGCTGTATGCTGGGCCACGATCTCGATATCGGTCTGCTGCGCCATGCCCATGCCGCCCATCAGTTGGTGGATGAGCACCTGCGTGTGGCGGTACACCTGACGGTGGTCGCCGCAGGCCAAGATCACCGCGGCCATCGAGGCCACGACGCCCTCGCCCACCGTGATCACGGGGCAATCGAGCGACTGCATGGTGTCGATGAGCGCCAGCCCCGCCGTGACGCTGCCGCCCGGGCTGTTGATGATGAGGGTGATGGGCTCGGTCGCACTTTGATGCTCCAGCACCAGCATGGACTTAATAAGGCCGTTGCAGGTCGCATCGTTGACCTCGCCCTCCAGCAGCAGCACACGGCTGTTGAGCAGTTCGCTTGCCATATCGACAGCGGCAACACGGCCGTCCTTGGACTTCTTTATGATGCTGGGCTCACGATACATAACGGGCATGGCAATTCCCTTCTAAACGGAATCGGTAAGGAGGCAAAAACTGGACCGCACGGCTTACGACTAACGGAAGCCGTGCGACAAAACATGCAAGATGGGGTACACAAAGCTGCAAGGGCTAATCCCTCAGCCACTTGGCAGCATTGGGATGATCGGCGCAAAAGTACTTCTTGGCGCGGAAGGGACGCATGCCGGTCACCTTGACCAGGCAATCGGTGCGGGGCATAAGCCCAACCTCGCCTGGGGTCATCACGCAACCGCGCACATCTACGGCAGTGCGCTCGGCGCCCACGTACTTGGTGCCCAAAACCGACTCGCCACACAGTTCGCTTATGTAGTTCTGCGTCGCGATGTTGCTGCCGCCGCCCATATAGACCAAACTATCGCAGTTATCGAGGATGGTAAGCGCCGTGGATTTGCCGTACACGACATCGAGCTGGCTCAGCGATTGCGCACACATCAAAAAGCTAATGCCGCGACTGCGCACAGTCGCAATGCTGCGCTCAAAATCGGGGATGCGGCCCACATTGGGAAACTCATCGAGCACAAACTGCACGCGACGCTGCAAATGGCCGCTGGGGCTGGCATCGGCACGGCGCTGGGCAAGGTTAAACAGCTGCTTAAGGGCAACGTTCGCAAGCCATGCATTAGCCGAATCGTTGTCGCTCACCTTAAGATCGATCATGCGCTTGCCCTCGTCAATACGATCAAGACGCATCTCGTCATTCTCAAAAACGCGCATGAGCTGAGGCGTCTTAAGCCGCGAGATAGTTGCATTGAGCGTGATCAGAATACTCTTAAGCGTCCTATCTGCCGCACCTCGAAAATCGCGATACTGCTCAACGCCATACAGATCAGCGTTCTCCGCACCAAACTTATCGAGAAACTCCCTGGACTCCACCTCTTCTACAAGGTAGTCCAACGGGAATCGCCCCTCACCATCTCCCGTAACCTTGATGAGCGCAGCCAGTTTAAAGACGTTGTTCATCTTAAGGTAGCGGCGCGGGGCATTGGGGTCCTCACCCGGCGTAAGGGTGCCGGCAAGGGTCTCCAGGAGGAACAGGATTCCAACAATCGCTCGAAGCAGCAGGTCGCTCGCGTTATTCCAGAACGGATCATACCTAAGGCTACGGCCGTCAGGATCGACCCCCTCCATGATTGCCGCCACTGTGGTGGGGATATCCTCGACATCCATCACGTAACGCAGAGGGTCGTATCCGGCCGACTGCTCGGGATTAACAGTATCGAGAACCGTTACCTCGTAGCCGTCCTCTTCAAAGCCTTTCCCCGTACGGCGCAGCAGCTCACCCTTGGTGTCTGTGACCACATAACAGCATTCGTGGTGATTGAGCAGGTTGGGCAAAATGAAACTCGCCGTTTTGCCGCTGCCGGTACCTCCAAAGGCAAAAACATTGTTGGACACACTCGTCTCCCAATGCTTGTCGTCCTCGTAGAACGCCACCGTGGCACCCTGCGCCAGGATCACGTCGCGCTGCTCATCGCCGGACGACAGCGCCCGCATCTCCTCCTTAGTCGCCCACTTCTTGGTCTGATACTCCGTTTGCTGCGCGGCCTCGTAGCCGTACATCTTAATGACCGACATGTCACGGCCCCTTTCTTGTCGATGGTTCTGCGTAGTTGCTAGGAAATACGGCCGATGCCTTCGCCCTCCTTGGGGCTTGTCGCGCATGGCAACTTGACCGCGCCGTCAATCAGTCGCTCGGCCTGCGCCACATAGCTCTCGCGCGCCACGGTTGAGACCGTCCCGTCGCGCAGATACGCAAGCAACGACTCGATCATCAGCTTGTCGAGCAGGTCGTATCCCTTGGCCTGAGCGTAGTTGAGGGTGTAGCGGTCCCGAAGCCTCTGTACCTTGGTTGCCAAATCGGTTTCCATCTTTTCCTCCCTGTAATAAAAGTTCTGCCGATTGTCCGAAAGCGCCTCAAACGGGCGTTTGACACATAGCTCGAAGTTGAAACGCGAACTCGCATCGAATACGCGTTGCTGAATCACGCGGTAACGTTCGAAAAACATGACGGCATCGTCTTCGTCCGCCGTAAATCCATGCGATCCATCGCGATGCACGTGGTCGCTGGGTCTTTTGTAGTCGATGCTTCGCACAAAGCGAGACGGAATGCGTCCCCCTTTTTCGGACGAGTACTTCATACCTGTCGAAACCTGCTCAAACATGAGCACGCCGCTCGATTTAAAGCGCGGATTGCTTCCGTGCCGAAACAGGCTAATTAAGATGGCCATACAGCGCATACAGTTATCGCGCTGGGGAAAGTACAGCGACAGCAAAGCGAGCGCCGCCGCGGCCAAAAGCTCGCGAGCCTCGTGCACATCGTCTCGATACTGCTCGGGCACCAGCCCGGGAATATCGGGTGAATGCTTTTCCAGTACGCCAACAAGCGCCTTAGCGAGGCGTTCAACGTTCTCCTCACCGCAGTACGGATACGGAAACGGCTTCTCTGCCTTCACGTTCTTTTCGCACATGCCACGGAGGTCTTCGTCGAGCGTGTTGAGGAATACCTCATAAATGTTGTCTTCGTTCTTCATGGATGCTTCTTCCTGTCCAGTTGCAAATGTTTGTCGGTAAGTTTGTTCTAAGTTTTAGAATGTTCTGAGGCATAGGTAGTAGTTATTGACCTAACCTGCTGCTTCGTAAGTGAAATTGCCCTGCTCGATAGCGCAGTTTGCCTAAAGGCTGTATAGCGGTTGTATCAAGCAGTTAATATTGAGTTGGTTTTGGATTGCTTCGAGGATAGCACAGTGCGCTGTTCTCGTCATTAGAAATTATTAAATTATTCTGCTAATATATAACCCACTAAGAAGAAAGGTCTCTATACATGCGTGAAACAACATCATTGCCACGTCTCACCGCCGCCGCCCTCTCACGCGCGCTTAACCTGGAACAAGGCAGTCGCCTGCTCACTGTCCGTCTGCCTGGCGCTGTGGATGCCGAAGATCTCGCTAAGTGCTTTACCCTAAACGGTAACGGCGTGCCCGATATTTGTGAGCTTGAACCCGGCAAGCAGAATGCAAGCGATGATGATGCAGCGCCGGTGTTTGTCGATGCATCAAACTACTACCGCGCAAATAAGCACGATATCGAAAAAGACAGTGCCGCGCTCATCGATTATTTGGAGCCTGGCTACCTTGATTTTTGCGACTGGGGTCCTTTTATTTGGTGCCTGTATGCTCTCGCCCTTTCGGGCCGCACTCGAGCAGCCGTGGTACTTCCCGCCGATTTACTTGATAAAGCTGAACAAGCACGCACGATTTTGATACGCGAAGGGCTCATCGAGAGCGTCGTTTATTTGCCACTTTCCGAGCCCAGGCCCTACATGACAAGCGCGCTCCTCATACTGTCTTCAGGAAATCGCAGCGTTGCATTTCGCAGCGCAATTGAGCCCGGACCGCGTTTTCAATATGTGACTAAAACATCGTATTACTCTGATATCACCTTTTCTATCTCTCCTGACTGGGCCCGCATTGATACCAATACGCCAAGATCGACGCCAATCGAAACGTCCACTTTTGCCACGCGCGAGCTGCTCCAACACCACGCCGCTCTCTCAAAAGGCAAAATCAGCCTCATCGCCATCACCCGAAACTACAGCGCCACACTCGGTGACTCTTTTACGCGAGTCGCGCCATTCATGCCCCGCGAGAGCACGACATCGAACGACATTGACGCAGTCGAGGTGCGCCGAATCTCATCTCAAGATTTTCAGGACGGCAATCTTCTGCCCGTAGATGCTTCAGATAATCAAAATAGCTCGGATTCTAAATTCGTAAAGGTGAACCCCAGCGTTCTCGATCGTTATGAGCTCCGCGCTGGAGATATCGTCATGCCGCGCATGCTGGGTCGCTACGGCGCGTCCAACCTGCTCGTCGTCAGCTCCGATGACGCTAAGCAGCATCTGGTTGCTTCGCATAACACCACCGTCATTCGCCCGTCATTCCAAACGATGACCGAAGATGAACGCGTAGTGTTTTCGGAGATAATTGTTGGATACCTTACCGAAGGCCACGGGGCGCAGCTGATTCAAGCATTAACTGAAGCAGCCAGCATCCGCGCCATCCGTCCTAGCGACCTGTTTGAGATCGAAGTCCCGCCGGCGCTCGACCCGCGCACACGCGAGTATAGCGAATCCATCAACCGCTTTGCCGAGGTCGTAAGGACAAAGAAACAAGCCGAGGCCGCTGTCGCCCAAGCCCTGCGCAACCTCGAAGGCGCAAAAAAGGCCGTCACCCAGGTGGTCGACCAGACCTGCGAATAGCGCATAGGCAGTAGAAACGTCTTAAGCCGGCGACAGGAACTAATTCTGCCGCCGGCTTAACTATCTAGCCTATTCCCATCCCGTGGTCTGAGGATTCCATTTGCGCACATTCGCCGAATGATTAAAGCACGGTGTATACAACCGATTGACAACCTCTTCTGCCCCAGCAATGTTCCCCGCGAGATCAAGTACCCCCGCCTGCCTCGCCATCTTTACGTACTGTGCAGAACCATTTTGTTTCCACCAGAGAGGCGCCACGAACTCTTCCGGCATTGCCACTTTGCGGGCAGACGCTTCTTTCTCGACCCTCTCGACAAGCGTAGCCCCATCGACGAAGCAAGTTTTCGCGTACACCAAGATGTCGACTATATCCTTGATTCGCGATGAAGCACAGCCCTCATGCATCTCTATCATTGCGAGCAATTTATCTGCAAGGGCACTCTCCACTCGGCATACTCGATAGTCGCAGACTGGGAGCCCCTCGATATTCAGACGATCGATCGGCGCAAGAACCTCAGGCTCAAGTCCCCGCACTTCATCAATTACCAAGTCAATTGAAATTGGCTGTAACTTCTTGGTTCCCATAAAGGGGGTGAACCACACCTTCGCACCGCACCGATACTCATCTTCTTCTTTGATTTGCTCTGCACGATCAAAGACGAACGAAACGAAATCCTCCAGATCAATCGAAGCAGCCTGCACCAGATCGACAATAGCCTCTTCGAGACTCTCCTCTTGAGCAACCAAGTCAATATCTCTTGTGACACGTGCATCGAGTGTTCGCGCCAGGACGCTTTGACCGCCCTTGAGCAAAAAGCTGCCGTCATCTTCTGAAAAAACGCGACATAGGAAGCGATGAAAGTAGAAACCGACGATTGCCCGATTAGTATCCATTGGTGATTCTCTTGCGGCATTCCTAACAGCCATCTCCAATGCGGCAGGCGTTTTGTACTTCACCATGTCCTCCGTTTCGCATTACCCGTTCAGTACCATCAGCAAAGGCGCCATCAGCTCGCGTCGTTTGGCGGTTTTAGAGTTCTCCTCTACAAGATCCTTCAGCCGTTGTATATCGAGTCCACGTCCAAGCGCGTCGTGATAGGCATCGATAATTAATGAGGGATCCTCGCAATCGAGGCAAAGATCGACAAGCGTGCGCTCGGGTTTAGTTACCGGCAGGCCGTCGAGCCAAACGATGTCCCGCTCAGCAATCTCGCGCTTTACAAAAGAAAGGGATTCGTTTCTTGTATTGATACGCATGGGCGCGGTCATCCTGTAGGGGGACAGATAGAAATCGCCCATTTGCTGCAGGTTCGCCGCTGTCGTACCGCTCACGGCGATGCCATCCCACTGACGTTTTCTCTCCCACGCGCAAAGGGAGGGATTGGTGAGCTTCCAAAAGGCGTTGAGTTCGTCGGTGTCTCGGCGCTGCGTTCCAGACATCCGGTAGGCGCCGTGGCATATCCGTTCAAGACGCCCTGCGCGGCATGAGTGCGCCAGCGCATCTCGAGAGATGTCCATGCGAGCCGCCTGGGCTGTGGTGAACACGCCCTCGCTCTCGGAAAGCTCGCTTATCGCCGCTATGTTGCTAAAGTACTTCATGCTGCAATTGTAGGATATTTTCATACTTTTGCAACGTGATTTTTGATCCATTAGATCCGTTTGCCTTGTTTACCCCATTTCTGACGCCGTTTTGCACCGGCACCCCATCCCCCGCTATCGAGGTCTAATACTTTTCCGCGAAGTGAACGTCTGTTTTAGGACCCCTGAAGCATCCGCATTTTTCGACGGCAAAATCGCAGGATTCCAGTATCGAAACCGCAGGAAACGATGCCCTTAAAGTGTCGATGCTTCGGGGGTCCGATTTAGCTCGTTCACTTCTCGGAAAAGTATTAGACCTCGCTGCCAGCCACCCAGAAGGACACCTCTCCCTTCCCCACTGCCACCCAAAAACTCATCCAACATTAATCTTGGCTCAAGAATCGCTTAATCTATAACCTGCACTATAGAGTTCGACCAAGGGCGGGGCGGCACCGCGCAACGCAGGCCGCCGAACGCAACGCTCGCGCCCGGGCAAATCGCCCAGCGTCGCGCCCATCGAACGAAAGGACAGGTCATGGACGACCTCGAAAAAGTTGAAACTATCCGCACCAAGTGCAGCGTGAGCTATACCGACGCCAAGGCCGCGCTCGACGCCGCCGACGGCAACGTTCTGGACGCCATCATTTGGCTCGAGTCGCAGGGCAAGACCCAGACCACGTCGGCGCATGCCGCCACCGAGTCCGCGCCAGTCGATGAGCCCTCTGCCGAGATGGTCGCCGCGCAGGCAGCCTACGAAAAGTCGAGCGAAAAGACCGACTTCTCCAAGAAGATGGACAGCGTGTGGGAGTACCTCAAAAAGCTCTTCCGCCTGAGCCTGGACACCAAGTTTATCGCCACGCGCCGCGATGCAATCATCCTCAACATCCCCATCCTGATCCCCATCGTCGCGCTGTTTGCCTGGGGCGCTACGATTTGGCTGATGCTGATTGGCCTGTTCTTTGGCATGCGCTACCGCATCGACAGCGACGGCGACGTGCCCGGCAGCATCAACAACCTTATGGATAGCGCTGCTAACGCCGCGGACGACATCAAGCAAAATCTCAACGACGACAAGTAATCGCAGACGGGGGCATGCATGGCACGGATCCTGATCGTAGAGGACGAGGAGAAAATCGCCCGCTTTGTGACGCTCGAGCTGGAGCACGAGGGCTACCAGGTGGAACACGCCGCCGATGGCCGCACCGCCGTGGACCTGGCGCTGGAGCGCGACTACGATCTGATTCTGCTCGACGTGCTGTTGCCGCAGCTCAACGGCATGGAGGTCTTGCGGCGTGTCCGCAAGCACAAGGATGTGCCGGTGATTATGGTCACCGCGCGCGATGCCGTGATGGACAAAGTGGCCGGGCTCGATGCCGGCGCCGACGATTACCTGACCAAGCCGTTTGCGATTGAGGAGCTGTTCGCACGGATCCGCGTGGCACTGAAGCGCTCGGAAGCCGTGCGAGCGGCTTCGGGCGTTGGCGGCGTCAGCGCCGGGGCTGGCGTAGCGAGCG
>CABMPS010000043.1 GCA_902388545.1 uncultured Collinsella sp. | reverse complement strand
ATCGAGAACTGCTCGCGTCATCTGGACGGTCGAAAACCGGGCGAGCCGCCGTTTACCCTGATCGATTACTTCCCTAAGGACATGCTCTGCATCATCGATGAGAGCCATGTGACGGTGCCGCAGATTCGCGGCATGCACGAAGGTGACCGCTCGCGTAAGGTGACGCTGGTGGAACACGGTTTTCGCCTTCCTTCGGCACTCGATAACCGCCCGCTTCGTTTCGATGAGTTTGAGGCAAGGATCCCCCAGTTCATCTACGTTTCGGCCACGCCGGGCGACTACGAGCTGCGGGTGAGCCAGAACGATGTTGAGCAGATTATTCGTCCGACCGGCCTGCTCGATCCCAAGATCGATGTGCGTCCGGTTCGCGGTCAGATTGACGATCTTGAGGACGAGATTCGCGAGCGCGTTGCCCGCAAGGAGCGCGTGCTGGTGACCACGTTGACCAAGCGCATGGCCGAGGACCTGACCGACCATCTGCTTGATGCGGGCATTAAGGTCAATTACATGCATTCTGATACGGCGACAATGGACCGTGTCGAGATCCTGCGAACGCTGCGCGAGGGCAAGATCGATGTTCTCGTTGGCATCAACCTGCTTCGCGAGGGCTTGGATCTTCCCGAGGTCTCACTGGTGGCAATTCTCGATGCCGATAAGGAAGGCTTCTTGCGCAACCGCCGTTCGCTGATTCAGACGATTGGCCGCGCGGCCCGTAACGCCGATGGCGAAGTCATCATGTATGCAGACGTTGTGACCGATTCGATGAAAGAGGCCATCGAGGAGACGCAGCGCCGTCGCGAGATTCAGATGGCATATAACGAAGAGCATGGCATTGTGCCCAAGACGGTGCGCAAGGCCATCAACGACATCTCAAGTTTTATTGCCGAGGCCGAAAAAACCGTGGGTTCCAAGGGACGCTCGAAGGGCGACTCTCTTGGCCATGGCGCATTCTATACGCCCGATGAGTCGGGCGAGGGTGGCGTGCCGGAAACGGTGGCGCCCGAGCAGACACTTGCGGAGCAGTTGGAAGAACTGCCGCATGACGAGCTCGTGCGGATCGTCGAAACCATGGAAGAGGATATGCGTAACGCTTCTGCCGCCATGGACTTTGAGGAGGCGGCGCGCCTGCGCGATGCCGTCGTTCAGATTCGGGCGATGCTCGAGGGTGCGTCTGAGGACGAGACGATCGAGCGCTTACGTTCGCAGGCTCGCAAGGGTTCCACGTTCGCATCGGGCAGAAAACGCCAGGGTGCACGGTTTAAGAAATAGCGAACATGCCCCGAGTTCCCTGCGGAGCTCGGGGCATGCGTCTTTTGCGCGCTGGAATTCGTGCGTTAGAGGTCTGCGATCAGGGCTTCGGCACAACGGATGCCGTCGGTGGCGGCGCTCATGATGCCGCCGGCATATCCAGCTCCCTCACCGCAAGGGTAGAGGCCCGGGGTCGACACGGCATGGCATGTTCGGTCTCGGGTGACGGTGACCGGTGAGCTCGAGCGAGTCTCCACGCCGGTAAGGACAGCATCGGAGCGGTCGTAGCCTCGTAGCTTTTTTCCAAGTAGGGGAAGTCCCAGGCGGAGCGACTCGACGATATGCTGCGGCAGGGCTTCGTCAATTGCCGTCCAGGTCACACCGAGCGGATAGGTGGGCTTTACCTTTCCGGGCGCCTTGCTGGCGCGTCCTGCGAGGAAATCTCCGACGAGCTGTGCCGGTGCGTTCCAGTTGGAACCGCCCAGGCGGTAGGCGGCCGCCTCGCAGGCGCGCTGGAGCTCGATGCCGGCGAGTGGGTCATCGTTGGGAAGGTCCTCAGGCGTGACGTTAACGAGCAGGGCGGCATTTGCGTTGCGTCCGTCGCGGGCATTGAGACTGGCGCCGTTGACGCACAAGTGGCCCTGCTCGGAAGAGGCGGCGACAACCTGCCCGCCGGGACACATGCAAAACGAGAACACGCTGCGGCCGTTGGGAAGATGGGCGACGAGCTTGTAGGGGGCTGCTCCGAGGGCAGGATGTCCCGCCGAGGCTCCGAATTGGGCTCGGTCGATGTCGCGCTGCGGATGCTCGATGCGAACGCCCATGGCAAAGGTCTTTTGTGCGAGGACCACGTTGTGGTCCTTAAGGAGCTCAAAAATATCGCGAGCAGAATGCCCGCAGGCGAGGATGAGGTGCTTTGTCTCGATTGGCTCGCAAGCGGTGTCTTGGGACGATTGGACATCAATACCGGTGATGGCGCCAGACGCGTCGATGCGAATGTCGACGAGCTTCGTTCGATAACGGACGACACCTCCGAGCTGCTCGATGCGCTGGGATATAGCGGTGACGACCGTGGGAAGGATGTCGGAGCCAATGTGCGGCTTGGCATCCCACAGAATATCGCGGGGCGCACCCGCCTCGACGAAGGTTTCGAGGATAAGGCGATGGGCGGGATTTTTGGTTCCCGTATTGAGCTTGCCGTCCGAGAAGGTCCCCGCGCCGCCCAGGCCAAACTGGATATTGCTCTCGGGGTCGAGGATGCGCTCCTTTAGAAAGAGGTCGATCGCCTGCGAGCGGCGAAATGCCGGGTCGCCGCGCTCGATGAGCAAGGGCTTAAGACCTGCTTCGGCGAGCGTAAGCGCAGCGAAAAGGCCGGCGCATCCGGCGCCGATAACGACAGGGCGTTCTTGAGGTGCGTCGGAGGCGGGGGAGGGGAATGAAGGCTCATCGTCTTCTATCGCGCGTACGCGCGAGCGGTCACGCTCGGCAACGCTGTCGACCGCTTCTCGCTCGAGGTGGGGACTAGTCAGCTCAACACGAAAGCTCAGGATAAAATGGACGTCTCGTTTTTTGCGAGCGTCGATTGACTTGCGGTGGAGCTCGATGGACTTGATCTCGGAGTCCTTGCAACGTAGGACGCGCTTGGCGACTCGCTTGCCAACAATGAGACAGGCATTTTCTTCGTCGGCTTCATCGAGCGACGCGTTGACTTGGGTGATTTCGATCATCGAGGTCTCCTTAGAGGCAAGAAAGAGGCCGTCCGGTATCCCAGACGGCCCGAATGCGTTTTTGATTATAGACTGCGCGGCTACAGGCTGCTTGCAGCGCGAATGCCCGAGATCCAGGCCCACGCAAGGTTAAAGCCTCCGCAATCGGCGTCGATGTCGAGCGCTTCACCGCAGACGTAAAGCGGGGCGTCGACAACGCTGCGCGCGCGTAGGCTGGGTGTTGAGATGCTCTCGACAGATATGCCACCACGCGTGACCTGTGCTGAGCGCTCCTCGGCTGTTCCCTCGACGAGCAACTTAAAGTGTTTGAGGATCGAGACCAGGTGGATGACATCGTTGGAGCCTGGATGGCACTGCTCGAACGCTGTGCAGACGACGCGGGAGAGTTGCGGGGCGAGCATGCCGTCGAGCCAACGGGGATCGCGCGGCGAAAAGCCGCCGAGCAGCCCAGCGCGCCGGTTGAGCATATCGAGCAACTCGTCTTTGGAGAGGTCGGGGAAAACGTCGAGCAGGATCGTATCGCCGTGCTGGATACGACGAGAGAGGTTGAAGACAGCGACGCCCGAGATACCGAAGGTTCGAAACAGCACTTCACCGTCTTCGTGCCAGAGCTCATTATGATTGTGGGCGAGCGTCAAGCGGGCATGGACGCGCAGACCATCCAACGTCTTGAGTGCCGCCCGATCGCCAACGACCGTTGCCGATACGGGGCAGAGGATGGGGCGCAGCGAAGTGAGGGGGAGGCGAAACGTATCGGCGATACCGGTGGGGTTGCCGCCCGTAGCGATAATTACGGCATGTGCCTGCAGGGTCTCGTTCTTGCGAGGGGCATCGGCGAGCGCTTTCCGAAGCGAGCGGAGCTCCGATTTTCGGTCATCGTGCTTTTTTGCCTTGAGCGCTCGCGCTGGACGGTCTATTTGGAGTGCCCAGCCTTCGGAAGCTTTGTGCGCCGAGGCAACGTTGGCTCCGCAGATTAAGGTGATACCTAGGCGGTCGCAAACGTTGAGAAGCGCGTCGCGCACCGATTCGGCGCGAAGGGAGCGCGGGTACAGCCGGCCTTCCTCGGAGGTTGTCATGATGCCCAGCGAGGAGAAGAAACCCATAAGCTCTTGTTCGGGCTGGAGGCCCATGACGGATTCGACGAATGCGGGGTGGTTATACCGCTGAGGATCAATTGATTCGTTGGAGAGGTTGCAGCGGCCGTTACCGGTCGCAAGGAGCTTGAGGCCGCAGGCGACATCGCGCTCAACGATGCAGACGCTTTTGCCAGCGCGTGCGGCCGTAATGGCGGCGGCGAGGCCTGAAGCCCCGCCGCCGATTACCAAGACGTCATAGAAGGCGCTCGCGTTCACTTAGGCCTCGTCGGTCTCGTGCGGGGTAATAGCCTCGACGGCAGAGACTGCCTTGGGCAACATGCCATCGGGCAGCGCGGTCTCGACCTCGCCCTTATCGCAGGCCTCGGCGAGTACCGGATTAATGGGAAGCTGGCCCAAGATGTCGAGGTTATAGCGCCCTGCGACCTCGGGGAGCTTGCTCTTGCCAAAGACCTCGATCTTCTTGCCGCAGTCGGGGCACTCAATATAGCTCATGTTCTCGACAATGCCCAGAATGGGGACGTTCATCTTCTCGGCCATGTTGACCGCCTTGGCGACGATCATCGAGACCAGATCCTGCGGGCTCGTGACGATGACGATTCCGTCGACGGGCAGCGACTGGAAGACGGTGAGCGCGACATCGCCTGTTCCCGGAGGCATGTCGACCAGCAGGTAGTCGATGGGACCCCACGAGGTCTCGCTCCAGAACTGCCTAATGGCGCCTGCGATGACTGGACCGCGCCAAAGGACGGGGTCGGTCTCGTTTTGGAGCAGCAGGTTGGAGCTCATGACCTTGACGCCGTGCTCGGAGATTTCGGGCAGCATAAGGTTGCCAAGGGCATGGACGTGGCGTCCGCTCATACCGAACATCTTGGGGATAGAGGGACCGGTGATGTCGGCATCGAGGACGCCGACCTTGTGGCCGCGACGGGCAAGCTCGGTGGCGATGGCACCGGTGACAAACGACTTGCCGACACCGCCCTTGCCGGAAAGCACGGCGATGACGCGCTTGACCTCGGACAGCGTGTTCTCCTCAAATTGCGATGGCGACGTTTGTCCGCCGGCGGCCTGTGCGTGTTCGCAACCCATGTATGACTCCTTTGTATATGCTGGGGCCGGGGCCCCGCGATGTGACACGAGCGTCATTGTACCCTCGTTTGCGAGCGGGAGTCATTTGCGATGCATTTGGGCCGAGTGCGCTTGCAATATGATGGGCCCAAGCGAATGGGCGGGCTTACTGAACTTTGCTGGCGAACTCGAGGTACTGCATGCGCTGCAGCTTGTCGATCGTCGAGGCGTATGGGCTGTCTTCCGATTCCAAGTCGTAGCGCAGCCCGTCGGCACCGAGATAGCCGGCGACATTGATGGTGGGCACATCTGACCTTGTTGCAAGCAGGGCCTTTTGGTAATTGGTGAGCGGAGCGCCGATCTTATTAAGGGTAATGGCTGCAATCTCGTTTGCCCCGACGGCGTCGTAGACGTTGAGCTCGGTATTGCCGGCGATCTCATAGTTAGCCCAGACGAGATATGTCGACTGATAGATACGGAAAGCGTGGCTTGCCGTATCTTCCTGAGGGTACAGCTCGTCGTTGAGAGTCGTTGCGGCGCTCGGCTGATGGTCGCCAAAAAAGACAAGAACAACCGGTCTGCCGATATTGCGGAGCTCGTTGATAAAGTAATCGAGGTCCCGGTCGGATGCGTTGATGCAGGTGAGATAGGTGTTGAGCGCGCTGTTGGCGCCTTCGCTGGCTCCCTCGACCCAATAGTTTGTCAGCTCTTCGGCGGGAACGGTGCCATAGTCGTAGCCGCCGTGATTTTGCATCGTGACGTCAAAGATGAACTGTGGCGCTTCGTCGGTTCTAAGCAGGTCGAGTATCTTGTCGTAGGTGGCGTAGTCGCATACGCCGGCATGGTAATAGGGCGCACCTTCGAAATCGCCGATTGAAAGAAAGTCTCCAAAGCCCAGCTGCTGATAGATTTTATCTCGATGGTAGTTGACGGGGTTTTGCGGGTGCATAGCGGTAGTGGTATACCCAAGCTCTTTAAGGTCCTTTGCCAGGCTGTTGACGCCATTCATCTGATACAGCTGATAGGGGATCTTGCCTAATCCGACAAAGGCCGTTGTCGCTCCGGTCAAAAATTCGAATTCGGAGTTCGCCGTTCCGCCACCGGCGACCGAAGCTAGCATGGTGCCGCGAACAAGTGTGTCGGGAAGCGAGTTGTAGAATGCGGGGCCGGTGTACCCGGCCGCCTGGAGCTGCTCAAAGCACGAAAGGTCGCTAAAACTCTCATTCATGACGGCAACAATCGTCGGCTTGATTTCATTGAACTGGGCAACGGCCGCCGCGCGCTGCTCGCTCGAGCCATATGTGCTGTCGTAGGCGGCGGCGAGCTCCTGCTCGATGCTCTGCGCCTCATCGGGCGTATAGTCTTCGGGCTTCTCAATGGGCAACTCGTTGACCATTTCGGTGAACGAAGTGATAAAACCCTGAGACGCATACGTGGTGATGGGCTGCCAACGGTCAAATCCAAAATCCAGCGCCTGCTCCAAGTCGATGTTGGAAAAGCCTGAGAGCCCCACAACGGTCACTAGCAGAAAAGCACAGAGGTTAGCGGCGATAGCGGGGAAGACATGGGTGGGCGTACGGGGCTTTCGCGGTCGGATGAGCGAAAGAAGCCCCAGGGAAATCTCCAGCAGGGCGAGAGAGGTTACGATTCCGGCGGTAAAGGTAAACTCGTATCCCTCGCTCACTTCCATTGCGGTGCCAAGGGCCAAGATATCGCTTGGCAGGATGGCTTCGCCTTTAAACGTTATGACGAAGTGCTCGGCAATGCCAAGGATGCAGCAGACGACGGGCACGAGAGCCATGACGCCTCCATGACGCTGTCCCAGCAAATAAAGGGAGAGCAGAACCGTCGCGAGCAGCCCGACGGAAAACCCGAATGAGTTGGCGGGAATGCGATAGAACGTTTCGTTGCAGGCAATTTCGAGTGAAACGAACGAGAGCGCTGAAACAGCGGCGATGACAAGGATGTCACGGCAAATACAGGCAATCGTTCCCGTCGCAAGGTCGGTTTGGTCGATAAGTCCCGAAACCAAGGGCTCGACAAGAAGCATGACGGCGGCAGCACCGAGCGCCGAATAAGAAAGGACCCATAGGGAGCTGCCCTCATTTACGAGCAATTGATTCGTAACCCATGCAGCTACCACGCCGAGCGGGATGAGGAGCGTCGCGCACCAAAAGACGCGGGCAATGGGTGGCTTTTCGTTGCGTTTGATTGAAAAATACACGCGCACGACGACGGCGGCCACGATAAGGACGGCGATGAATATGGGCAGATTGGCCATGTCGCTCGAAGTGATTTCAAGGGGGATATCTTCGGTCATGGACGTTCCTCTGGTACAGCAAATTAAGTTCAGTATTAGATTACTGTAACCTTTCCACGGCATTTCGAGAAACAAAGCGCCCGATACGCAAAGCTAAAGGTCTGCGAATCTTGTATTACGAACATCTGTGCGCGTCGAGTGCGCTAAACTCATCGGCAGTATGATTCGATGCAATAGGAGGCAAGGAGCTTCCATGTCTGATTCTTCTATCGTTATTCGCGGCGCTCGTGAGCACAACCTCCGTGATATCGATGTTTCCATTCCGCGTGACCAACTCGTGGTCATTACCGGTCTTTCTGGCTCGGGCAAGAGTTCGCTGGCATTTGACACTATCTATGCCGAGGGCCAGCGTCGATACGTCGAGAGCCTTTCGAGTTATGCGCGCCAGTTCTTGGGCCAGATGGACAAACCCGACTTGGATTCAATCGACGGCCTTTCGCCGGCGGTGTCGATCGACCAAAAGACGACGTCTAAAAACCCTCGCTCGACGGTTGGCACCGTAACCGAGATTTATGACTATCTGCGCCTGCTGTTCGCCCGTGTGGGCACCCCGCACTGTCCCGAATGCGGCCGTGTCATTGAGCGTCAGACGACCGATCAGGTTGCCGACAAGGTCTTGGCGGCGGGGGAGGGCCGCCGCGCGTTTGTGCTGGCACCGGTGGTACGCGGGCGAAAAGGCGAGTACACCAAACTGTTTGAGGACCTTCGCGCCGAGGGCTTTAGCCGCGTGCGTGTCGACGGCGAGGTTCGCTCGCTTGATGACCCTATCGATTTAGATAAGAAATTCAAGCACGATATCGAGGTCGTGGTCGACCGCATCGTGATTCGCGAGAACTCGCTGGGCCGTATCGCCGAGTCCGTTGAACAGGCGACTGCGCTGGCGCACGGCAATGTGAACGTATACTTGCTGCCCGACCGCGACGCTCCCGAGGGGACCGAAGGCGAGTTGCTGGAGTATTCGCTGGCGTTAGCGTGCCCGGAGCATGGACACTCCATCGATGACCTGCAGCCGCGTGATTTCTCGTTCAACGCGCCCTATGGCGCGTGCCCCGAGTGCGATGGCCTGGGCTTTAAGAAGACGGTCGACGCCGAGGCCCTAATCGAAGACCCCTCGAAGTCGATCGCCGACGGGGTCTTTGGCAGTCTGTTTGGCAACTCTAACTACTATCCGCAGATTTTCGCTGCGGTCTGCAAACACTTTAAGGTGAGCGTCGATACGCCGTGGGAGGATCTGCCTCCGCGGGTGCGTCGCGCGTTTTTAGACGGCATGGGCGACCAGAAGATTTCGGTCGACTATCAAAAGCTCGATGGGCGCCGCAGCCAGTGGGACACCAAGTTCTCGGGCGTGCGCAATATCCTGTACGAGCGCTATACCGAGACGACGAATGAGAACACCAAGGCGCGCTTGGAGAAGTACATCCGCGAGGAGCCGTGCTCGAGTTGCCATGGTGCTCGTCTGCGCCCCGAGATGCTCGCCGTTACCGTAGGCGGTAAGTCCATTTACGAGGTCTGCTGCCTATCGTGCCGCGAGTCGCTCGAGTTTTTTGAGGGCCTGGAACTCACCGAGCGCCAACAGTTTATCGGCGGCCGTATCGTCAAGGAAATCCTGGAGCGCCTGCGTTTTCTGGTCGATGTCGGACTCGACTATCTGACGCTCGATCGTGCCTCGGCGACGCTTTCCGGAGGCGAGGCCCAGCGTATTCGACTGGCAACGCAGATCGGCGCGGGTCTCATGGGCGTGCTCTATATTCTGGACGAGCCCTCGATCGGTCTTCATCAGCGCGATAACGAGCGCCTGATCAAGACGCTTGAGCGCCTACGCGATATCGGCAATACCGTTATCGTCGTCGAACACGACGAGGATACAATCCGTGCCGCCGACTATGTGATCGACATGGGCCCCGGCGCGGGCGTGAACGGCGGACACGTGGTCGCCTCGGGAACGCCTGCCGATATCATGGCGTGCCCCGATTCGATGACGGGTGCCTACCTGACCGGCAAGCGAATGATTCGGGTTCCCGATGAACGCCGCAAGCCCGGTCGCGGCTGCCTTAAGATCACGGGCGCCCGCGCCAACAACCTCAAAAACGTTACCGCCAAGATCGAGTTTGGTACGCTTACGGTTGTTACCGGCGTGTCGGGATCGGGCAAGAGCTCCCTGGTTACCGACACCATTGCGCCTGCGCTTACGAATGCCATTCATCGCTCGACGCGTCCTGTGGGCCCGTACAAAAAGCTCGAGGGTATCGAGTGCATCGATAAGGTGATCGACATCGACCAGTCGCCGATTGGCCGCACGCCGCGTTCCAACCCTGCTACGTACATTGGCCTGTGGGATGATCTTCGCGCGCTGTTTGCGAGTACGCCAGAGTCGAAGGCGCGTGGCTACTCGCCGGGACGTTTCTCCTTTAACGTGAGCGGCGGTCGCTGCGAAGCATGCAAGGGCGACGGACAAATTAAGATCGAGATGCACTTCCTTCCCGATATCTATGTCCCCTGTGAGGTCTGCGGCGGCAAACGCTACAACCGCGAGACACTCGAGGTCACCTACCGTGGCAAGACCATCTCGGACGTGCTCGACATGAGCGTCACCGAGGCGCTGGCCTTCTTTGGGAATATCCCGCAGATTAAGCGCAAGCTCCAGACGCTGTACGATGTAGGCTTGGGCTACGTGAGCCTGGGCCAGCCTGCCACGACGCTCTCGGGCGGCGAGGCGCAGCGTGTGAAGCTCGCCAAGGAGCTTCATCGACGCCAGACGGGCAAGACGTTCTATATTTTGGATGAGCCGACGACCGGCCTTCATTTTGAGGACGTCCGCCAGCTGCTCGATGTGCTGCAGCGCTTGGTCGATGCGGGCAACACGGTGCTGGTGATTGAACACAACCTTGATGTCATCAAGGTTGCCGACCGCCTGATCGATATGGGCCCCGAGGGCGGTAACGGCGGCGGAACCGTCGTGGTTTCGGGCACACCGGAGCAGGTTGCGGACTGTCCGCAGAGTTATACGGGCAAGTTTTTGGCGCCGTTGCTCAGGCGTGACCGGGAGCGTCAGGCTCAACTTGATGCTCAATAAATAGGCGATTCAGTTTATGGGCGCCATCGACTCCTTGTGATTCGATGGCGCTTGCTGTGTCGAAGTGACGTATGCAGCCGAATTGGACATATACTTAATCCTTGCGTCCGAATGCGAGGGAAAGGATATGCCATGGCAAAGGCTGTAAAGACGCCAAAAACCAATGCGATGCGCGAGCTGGAAAGCGCCGGCATTTCCTATGTTCTACATACGTACGAAGACGATGGTGATGAGTCGGCGGGCCTGGGGGTCGCGATTTCGGAGCAGCTTGGCGAGGAGCCCGGACAAGGATTTAAGACCTTGGTCTGCGTGACGCCGTCCAACGACCATGTCGTGTGCTGCATCCCTGTTGCCGACGAGCTCGATCTAAAGTCCGCCGCGCGTGCCGCGGGGGAGAAGTCCTTGGCCATGATGCATGTGAAGGATTTGCTTGCGGCGACTGGCTACGTTCGCGGCGGCTGCAGTCCGGTCGGTATGAAAAAACGCTACCGGACGCTCATTGATGAGACATGTGTCCTTTGGGATACCATTTTTATTTCGGGAGGCAAGCGTGGTTATCAGCTTGAGCTTGCACCCGATGATTTAATTGCATTTTGCGGGGCGACGGTCGCCCCGATTACGAGAGAGGACTGAGCGATGCCGCAGGAAGAATTGAAGTGCGGAGCTCATTTTGCAAAAGAATCTGCGCCTCAGACACCCTCATCCGAAGCTTCTTCGTCGCGAGATGGCACTGATGATATGGGCTCGTCGGACTACTCCACGGTTGGTCGTTCCGCCGGGCTTATGACCATCCTGACCATTGTGTCTCGCGTCACCGGCTTTATCCGCACATGGGCAATGGCGGCCGCTATCGGCATGTCGCTGCTCTCGTCCTCCTATCAGGTCGCCAACAACCTGCCCAATATGCTCTACGAACTCGTGATGGGCGGCATGCTCGTGACGGCGTTTTTGCCCGTGTACATGGGCGTGAGGCGTGAGCAGGGTCGCGAGGCCTCGAACGAGTACGTGGGCAACCTGCTCGGTATTCTGCTATTGGTGCTGGGTGGCATTTCGTTGCTGGGGACCGTGTTCGCCCCGGGCTTTATTTGGACGCAATCGTTTCTTTCGGGTGACGGCGGCAGCATGGATACCGCTGCGTTTATGTTCCGTTTCTTCGCCATCCAGATTCTGTTTTATGGTTTGGGCTCGGTGTTTTCGGGCGTTCTCAACGCACACCGCGACTACTTCTGGTCGACGTTTGCCCCGGTCCTCAACAATGTGATCGTCATTGCGAGCTTTATGGGCTTTGCGCCCGTGTCCGCACAGTTTGGCGAACGTGCCGGCATCATCTTGATTGCGGCCGGTACGACCCTCGGTGTCTTTGTTCAGATGGCATGTCAGATCCCCGCGCTTGGCAAGCACGGCGTGCATCCCCATATCCATATCGACTTTAAGGACCCCGCACTGCGCCAGACGATTGCGCTCGGTATCCCGACGCTGCTCGCCACGGTGTGCATGTTTGTCTCAACTTCTATCACCAACGCTGCTGCGCTGGTGGTCCAGCCCGAGACTGGTCCTTCCGTCATCGCCTATGCGCGCCTGTGGTACACGCTGCCCTACGCGCTGATTGCCGCCTCGCTTTCGACGGCGCTCTATACCGAGCTCTCTCACGACGCGCAGGAGAAGGATTACGACAGCGTCCGCACGGGCATTTCGCGTGGCGTCGCCCAGATGCTGTTCTTCCTGATTCCATTCGCGCTGTACCTGATTGTCTTCGCGCGTCCGCTCAACATGATTTACTGCGCTGGCAAGTTCGATGAGTCCGGTGTGGCGCTGGTGTCGGAGTTCCTTATCTACCTGGCACTTTCCCTGCCGCTCTACGGCGTGGTCGTGCTGATGCAGAAGAGCTTCTCTGCCCTGCTCGACATGAAGCCCTATAGCCGCTATTGTCTGTATTCCGCCATCGGCCAGGCCGGCTCGGTTTTGCTGTTTGGCGTTGTGCTGG
>CABMPS010000042.1 GCA_902388545.1 uncultured Collinsella sp. | reverse complement strand
AGCGCGGGCCTTAAGCCCGCCGAGAGGGTGACGCGTCGAAAACGAAGGGGAAAGAGAGAAGGGGCCGTCCCTATCATTCAGGTTGCGACCGAAGAAGACAAGGAGACCCCCTGAGCCTGAATGATGCCCCACAGACCGCGTCCGACCGAGCTCAAGCCGAGCTTTTCCTGACGTCCGCCTTCGCGAAGATGATGGCTGGATTGGCTATGGATTGGCAACACTTATTTGGACGATTCCGGGAGGGACGGCCCCGCCTCCCTGAACTCGACCGGCGACATGTAGCCCAGCGTTGAGTGGATCCTGAAGTTGTTGTACCAGTGCACGTAATCCAAGAGCTTGGCTCGGAGCTCGCGCGTCCCTCCTCGGTCCTTCGGAGTGGCCGACGATCTCCCCGTTGCAGAGGTCGACGAGCAGGCAAACGTAGTTCCACGACGCCCCGACGCGCACGCAGGCCAAGTCGCTGCATATATGGGTGCACGGCGCCCTGCCGCCGAAGCCGCGCGCGACGACGTTCGACACGTCGGCCTCGTTGACCGCCCCGGGGTGCACCTTGAACCTCTTCCTGCCGTATGCGCCGGCCAGGCCGTTCTCCCTCATGATGCGGCAGACGCGGCGCCGGCTGACGGTAACGCCCGACCTCCCGGGCGACGCCTTGATCTTGCGCGATCCGTTCCGGCCCTTGCTGGCGGCGTGCGCCGCCGCGGCCGCCGTCGCCCCCGACATTAAGGTCCTCAAGGGCCGCGTCGTCTCCGGCGACCAGTTCGTCTCGCCCGCGGAACAGAAGGAGCGAATCCTCGCGACCTTCGGCGACCTGTGCTGCGAGATGGAGGGCTGCACCATCGCGCAGGCCGCTTATCTCAACGGCGTGCCCCTCGTCGTCGCGCGCGCCATCAGCGACAAGCCCTGCGCCGAGGGCCGGGTCGTCGACTACAACACCTTCGAGAAGAAGGCCGCCTGCGACTGCGCCCGCATCGCCGCGCGCATGGTTAAGCTTTAGGCCCTGCGCGCCGGGGCCCTTCTTTATGTTGGGACCCCGGCGCGCCGGGCCCTTTCCAAAGCGAAGTGTCGAGCCGAAGTGTTGAGCGTCGGCCCTGAATGTTCAATGGCCGTTGTTTTCTGCCCCTCAAGTGGTGGACTTTTCCTCGGAGCTGTTGATTCCCCCACGCGCCCCCTTCCGTTCTCTGTTCTCCCCTTATACTCCTTGTACGAGGAGGTAAGAAGTCATGGACAAGACCACACAGGACAGCTTGGCAAAGAAACCCGTCGACATGAGGGACAGGATTCTCGAGCATCTCGAGGCCCTCACCTCTGCCGTCTCGCTCGACGACCTTGCCCGTCTGTCCACCTCCGACATCGCCGAGACGCTCATCATCTCCAGGAGCCTGGCGAGCCAGTACCTCAACGACCTTGTTCGCGCCGGTCTTGTGGTTAAGGTGGCGGGCAGGCCTGTCCGTTATTTTCATCGCCGCGCGTTCCAGAAGCGTTTTCAGGTAAAGCTCTCTGCAAGCGAGTACGCCTCGCTCGCCGACCTCATCCAGGCGACGGGAATCGCCGATCACCGCGACTTCGCGCGTGCCGTGGGCTTCGACATGAGCCTCAGCTCCGTTGTCGAGCAGTGCAAGGCTGCGGTTCAGTACCCTCCGTTTGGCCTGCCCATCCTCTTGAGCGGCGGCGTGGGTGTCGGTAAGTCTTTCCTTTCTCGCCTTGTATACAAGTACGGCAAGAACCAGGGCTTGCTGTCCCGCGACTCCTCCTATGTGCGCATCGACTGCGCCGGGGTCCCGGACGCCGCCTCGTTCAACGGGCTTCTTGACGAGTCGATCGCGAAAGCGCGCGGGGGTGTGGTCTTTGTCAACGGCATCGAGGCACTCTCTCCCTCTGCGATGGAGCACTGCCTTGCGACGGCCCTCGGGCTCGATGCCTCCCAGGATGCGCCGCGCGCTCGCCTCGTTCTTTCGACGACGCTTTCCGCCGATGACCTGAAGGTTTCCTCGGCCTACAGCAAAATGCCCATCTGTGCCCGCGTCCCCTCACTCAAGGAGCGGACCCCCGAGGAGCGCGAGGATCTCATCTTGAGCTTCCTGCGCAGCGAGGGGTGCCGAATCGGTTCTGATGTGAAGATCAGCCGCGGCGCATACCGTTGCCTCGTGAACGCGGACTTTTCCGATAACATCGCCGGCTTGCGCGCCTGCGTGACGAACTGCTGTGCCAAAGCGTTCCTCAATCGCGAGGGCGACTACGTCGTCGTTCGCCCGTATCTTCTTCCCAGCGGGCTCCTCTCCTCCGCGCAGATCGATCAACAGCCCGACGATGGCGTTCTGATCGACGCGTCTCTGGATGCCGCCGAGAGCACAGGGCCGGTCGAGCAGGCGCTCGATGCCCTGTGCTCCATCGATGAGCGATTCTGCGCCGGGGAGCTCTCTGTCTCCGAGCTTGTCTCGCAAGCTGTCTCCGCTGTGCGCGGCGTTGAGGATCACTTGATCTTCGACCACGGCGTCGCCTCCTCGAGGTCGCGCGCCTTCGAGCGCGTCGTGGGCGCGGTCCTTGCCGACGCAGGCTCTTCTTATGGCATCGAGCTTTCGAGGAAGGTCGCTTTTCTACTGGCCCAGGAGATTTGCCTGCAGTTGTGGCCGGGTATCGGTCTGGCTAAGCGAAAGTCTGCCTGTGCGGAGCAAATCTCCCATCTCCTCGGTGCCGTGACCTCCGAATTGCCGTTTGCCTCGAGTGTCTCCGATCAGGTCGCCGCAGACGTGGAAGGGGCGCTGGGAATCTCGCTCGATCACTTCACGAAGACGCTTCTGACGCTGTGCGTCGCATCGGAGTCTCGCGATGCGAAGGCCCTTCGGACGCTCTGCGTCATCTTGTCCCACGGCTACTCAACGGCGACGAGCATCGCCGACGCGGCGAACCGTATGCTCGGCATGCATGTGTACGAGGCTGTCGACATGCCCTACGACCAGCAGATGAAGGACATCGTCGGTCCGCTCCAGCGCCTCGTCGACCGCCATTCCTACTGCACCGGGGTCGTGTTCCTCGTCGACATGGGCTCCTTGGAGGAGGCCTATAAGGCCCTCGAGAACGTTACCGACTCCACTATCGGCGTGGTGAACAACGTCTCTACCGGTCTTGCGCTCGAGATCGGGGTCGGGCTGCTCGGCGGCAAGTCCATCGCCGAGGTTCTTGGCGATGCGACCGCCGCGTGCGTGACGCACTGCAAGGTGATCGAGCGCGTCAACCGTGAGGACGCCATCGTCTTCTGCTCCGAGTCCGGGGTCGACGCCGCGGAGAGGATACGCCAGCTCGTCTCGCAGAGCCTCCCGCGCACCATAGGCGCGCGCCTGCTCACGAGGCCCTTCAAGCAGCTCGTCGCGAACGGGTCGAACGACGCCGTTTTCTCCGAGCACCGCGTCTGCGCCGTCATCGGCACGGGAGACCCCGGGGTCGCCTCCGTCCCCTTCGTCGCCCTCGAGGACATCATGTCGACGGCGTCCGCCTCTAAGGTTGATGCCGTGTTCGGCAGGTGGCTTGACGCTTCCGAGCTCTCTTCTTTCCACGAGAAGCTGCTCTCGAACATGACGCTGCAGAACGTCATCCGCTCCATCACCATCCTCGACCCGGAGCGGCTATTCCATGAGATCGAGAGCGCCGTGCACGAGCTTCAGCGCAGGACAGGCGAGAAGATCGGCAGCAACGCCATCATTGGGCTCTACGTTCACCTCTGCTGTCTCGTCGAGCGCCTTGTTACCAGAAACCCCATTGAGACCTACGTTGGCCAGGACCGCTTCGAGGAGGAACGCGCCGATTTCATCGAGTCCTTCAGGCAGAGCTTCTCGAGCATCTCGACGCGCTATCGCGTAGAGGTTCCCGTAAGCGAGATCGCATATGTCTTCGACTACATAAGCGTGAGCGCCGCCCCGGCGCGAGAAGAGCGCCTCGGCTCCTCGGACCTCCTGCTCGACGAGTGACCTTCCCCGCGCCGCCGCAAGCTGACCGCGCGTCCTCAATAATCCGATAACCCCTTGCCCGGCGCGAATCCGGATAGCGCCGAGGCAGTACCGAACGCAAAACTTCATTTGATAGGAGCAAACATGAGTGTTGTTATGGCACGAATCGACAATCGCCTGCTTCACGGCATCATCGTGACGCAGTGGGCCCCGGTGTCGGGCGCGACCCGAGTCATGGTCATCGACGACAAGGTCGCCGGCGACGAGGTCCTGAAGTCCACCATGAGGATGGCGCGCCCCGCGGGCATGGCCGTTTCGATCATCTCCGAGCAGACCGCGCTCAAGAACTTCGCCGCGGGCAAGTACGACCGCGAGAAGGTCTTCGTCATCGCCAAGGAGCCCGAGACGATGCTTCGCCTGGTCGAGTCGGGCGTCGAGCTCCCGTCGCTGGTCGTCGGCGGCTCGCTCGTCAAGGAGGACGGCATCCAGCTCACCCAGCGCGCCTACGCCTCCGCCGAGAACGTCCAGAGCTACAAGGCGCTCATCGCCCGCGGCGTCAAGGTGACGGCACAGTTCGTGCCCGCCGACAAGCCCGTCTCCGTCGCCGACCTCATCTAAGGAGGGATCATGGTCAACTTCACTATCCTGCAGGTCGTCCTTTTGACCCTGCTTGCCTTCATCAAGCACGTGGACTACTACGGCATCCCGATGATCTTCGTCAACTATGCCGTCTTCTGGGGCCTTATCACCGGCGTCGTTATGGGCGACTGGCAGACCGGCCTCGTCATCGGCGGCACCATCCAGCTCATGCAGCTCGGCGTCGCGGGTTTCGGCGGTTCGTCGATTCCCGACTACGGCACGATGGCCATCATCGCCACCGCCTACGGCGTGACCCTGGGCTCCGACACGGGCCTCGCCATCGGCCTGCCGGTCGGCATGCTCGGCATCCAGCTCGACGTCGTCGTCAAGATCCTCAACGGCTTTGTCGTCGAGAAGTCCCAGAAGTTCTGCAACGAGGGTAAGTTCAATCAGATGAACGCCATCCTGTGGGTCTGCCCCGCACTCTTCGGCCTGTGCGCCGCCCTGCCCGTCTTTGTCTCCGTGACGCTCGGCCAGCCCGCCGTCAACTGGCTCCTCGAGGTCATGCCCCAGTGGTTCCTCTCCGGCCTCACCCTCGCCGGCAAGATGCTCCCGGCCGTCGGTATCGCCATGCTGCTCCGCTACATGCCAACCGCCAAGTACTTCCAGTACCTGCTCGCCGGCTTCTTCCTCTCAGCCTTCCTGAACGTGCCCATCATCGGCGCCGCCATCGTCGGCTTTGCCCTCGCGATTGCGTTCTACCAGCGTGCCGAGAGGGACACCGAGCTCGCCGCCCACGCTTCCGCAGACGCCTTCATCGGAGAGGATGAGTAACCATGGAAAACGAGAACATCACCGCCGTCGCCGAGGGCAAGCCCTCCGGCTACAAGGTCACCAAGAAGGACCTGCGCAACGCGAACTGGCGCTGGCTCATGAGCGTGTGCACCTTCAACTACCAGACCCAGCAGGGCGCCTCAGTCGCCTACGCCCTCTCGCCGGTCCTGAGGAAGATCTACACGAACGACGAGGACTATAAGCAAGCGCTCAACAACCACTTCCGCTACTACAACACCCAGCCTTGGCTCGCCGCCATCATCCTTGGCGCCTGCCTGGCCATGGAGGAGCGCGACGGCCTAGCGGCGGCGGACGCCGTCCAAGACCTGAAGATCGGCACCATGGGACCGCTCGCCGGCGTCGGCGACTCCCTGCTCATGACCATGATCCCGACCATCATGGGCTCCATTGCCGCCTACATGGCCATCGAGGGCAACCCCGTGGGAGCCGGCGTCTGGTTCGCGCTCATCCTGGCCATCTTCTGGGTCCGCATGCACGCCCTCGAGTTCGGCTACAAGCAGGGCGTGAAGCTCGTCACCGACTTCAGCGAGAAGCTTCCCAACCTCACTGCCGCCGCCTCCGTGCTCGGCCTCACCGTGGTCGGCTGCCTCATCGCCTCGGTCATCGGCGTCACCTGCCCGATTAGCTTCAGCTTCGGCGACGTCGCGATGGAGATTCAGCCGCTGCTCGACAAGATCCTGCCTGCCATGATCCCCGCCGCCATCACGGGAAGCGCGTATTACCTTCTTACCAAGAAGAACGCGAGCATGACGGCCCTCATCCTCGTGGTGATCGTCCTCGCGATGGTCGCCTCCGCCGCCGGCATCCTCGCCTAGCTTCGACCCAAGAGATTGGTGAATCAATGAGAAAGATAGTTGTGGCGAGCCATTCCCTTCTCGCCCAGGGCTTCAAGGACACCCTCGAGTTCCTTACGGGTAAGGGCGACGCCGTCAACGCCGTGTGCGCCTACGTGAACGACAACGGCGAGGGGCTCGACGCGGCGGTCGAGGCGGCTCTTTCGGGCACTGACGAGGTCGTCGTCCTCACCGACGCGTACGGCGGCAGCGTGAACCAGCGCTTTTCCCGCTTCGCCTCCGACCGGATCCACGTGATCGCGGGTGTCAACCTCCCGCTCGCCATGACGGTCGCGCTCGCGCGCCCCGACGAGAAACTCGACTTCGACGCCCTCGTCAACGAGGCGCGCCAGCAGATCATCTACGTGAACGGTGCCAGTTCCGCCGAGTGCGACGACGACGAATAGAGGAGGTCGACGATGAGAGAGTTCCTTAAGGACGTGTGGATGCACGGCGGTGAGGAAAGCCGCGCCATCACCCCCGAGAACATCACGGGCGAGAAGGGCCGCGCCGCCATGTCGGCCAGCCACCTCGGCGTCGGCCGCAAGGGCTCGTGCTGCGTGCCCCTTGAGTCCGGCGAGACCATCACGCTCGCGGACATCGAGGGCCCCGGCATCATCCGCCACATCTGGATGACCGTCCCCGACAAGACCGCCGCCGGCAGCTTCGTCATGCGTGACCTCGTGCTGCGCTTCTACTGGGACGACGAGGAGACCCCCTCGGTCGAGTGCCCTGTCGGCGACTTCTTCTGCAACGGCTTCGGTGAGCGCGCCATCGTCAACTCGATGCCCATCTGCGTGAACCCGACGGGCGGCATGAACTGCTACTTCGAGATGCCCTTCAGGAAGCACGCCAAGGTCACGCTTACGAGCGAGCACCCCGGGTTCATTAAGTACATCTTCTACACGTTCAACTACGCGCTCACCGACGTGCCGGACGACGCCATGTACTTCCACGCCCGCTTTAACCGCGAGCGCAGCACCCGCAGGGGCGTCGACTACACCGTGCTCGACGGCGTGCGCGGCAAGGGCTACTACGTCGGCACCTACATGGCCCTGTGCGCCCTGGAGCGCTATTGGTGGGGCGAGGGCGAGATGAAGTTCTTCCTCGACGGCGACGAGGAGTTCCCCACGGTCACCTCGACGGGAGCCGAGGACTACTTCGGCGGTGCCTGGGCCTTCCTCGACAGGCCGCCCCACGCGCTGCCCGAGGCGCAGTGCTTCAACACGCTGTTCGCCGGCTACCCGTACCGCTCGACGCGCGACGCCACGCGCGACCGCTTCAGCGCGGGCAAGCCGAACCCGAATCCGATGCTCGCGACTAACGACGACGCGCTGCCCAGGCACGGCCTCTACAGGTGGCACCTTCCCGACCCGATCTCGTTCAAGGAGGACCTGCGCGTGACGTTCCAGGACCTCGGCAACGACGACATCAAGCTCTACGAGCGCGAGGACGACATCTCCACCGTCGCCTACTGGTACCAAAGCGAGCCGCACGCCGTGCTCGCCCCGTTTGCCGCAAGGCAGGACCGCGTGCCCAGGTAGGGTCGCCTCGAAACAAGCCAACGTTATGGGCGCCCGCGGTTGACCATGACTGCGGGCGTCCCTTTGTAAGGAGGATCACATGAGCGAAAAGCAAATGAGGCTCGGCGCCCTCGAAGCCGGCGGGACCAAGATGGTCTGTGCCGTGGTGTCCGGCGACGGCGAGGTCCTCGACCGTATGGAGACCCCGACGCTTACGCCCGCCAAGACCGTCCCGCAGATGATCGAGTGGTTCACCGCCCGCGATGTGGACGCGTTGGGCATCGGCGCCTTCGGCCCGACCTGCGTCGACCCCAACGACGAGCGCTACGGCTCCATCCTCCAGACGCCCAAGCTCGCGTGGCGAGGCCATGGTCTTCGCGCCGCGTTCGCCGACGCCCTCGGGATTCCGGTGGCCTACGACACGGACGTGAACGTTGCCTGCCTCGGCGAAGTGGTCTTCGGCTGCTGCAAGGGGCTCGAGGACGCCGTCTACGTGACCATCGGCACCGGCGTGGGCGCGGGCGTCATGTGCGCGGGCAGACTCCTTCACGGCATGCTGCACCCCGAGGCCGGTCACATGCTGGTAAGGACCCGTCCCACCGAGGAGGGACGCTGCGTCTGCCCGAGCCACGCGAGCTGTCTCGAGGGGCTCGCCTCCGGCCCCGCCATCGCCGCGCGCTGGGGAAAGCCCGCGGCCGAGCTCGCGGACAACGATGAGGTGTGGGCGCTCGAGGGGGATTATCTGGGGCAGATGTGCGCGAACCTCGTGCTCATGTACTCGCCTCGCCGCATCGTCCTCGGCGGCGGCGTGATGCACCAGGAGCAGCTCTACGGCATCGTCCGCAAGAAGACCCTCGAATATCTGGGTGGCTACATCCAGACCGCCGAGCTTAAGGGCATGGAGAGCTACATCTGCGCCCCGGGCTGCGGCGGCGACCAAGGAATCCTCGGCGCGGCCGAGCTGGCAAGAAGGGCGCTCGCGTAACTTGCGCTCTCTCCGCCATACAACGCGTTAAGAAAAGACGAGCGCTTCTTGCCAATTGAGCGGCAAGAAGTGCTCGTCTTTTGCATTTGTTTTTGGGGCAGGACGCCCCGCCTCCACTAGAGTCCCTGGACCGCCACACCCACGAGGTTTGGACCGGTGTGGACAAGAAGCGCGGGGCTGATGTCGGAGCGGACGACATCCACCGCGTTGGCCACGCGCTCGCACAGGGCCTGCTCCATGCGGTCGTAGAGGTCGGCGTGGGCCGAGGTGCGGCTCGCGGCAAAGCGCACCTCGGGGTGCTTCTCGACGATGGCGGCGATGAGCTTGGCCTCGGTGCGATGCGGTACTTGCACAGCCATTTCGTGTGCGCGAGGCTGTTGGCTTTCTGGGCCACAGCAATCACCTTCCCCCTAGTATGATGACCTGAACAATCCTCATGCTAGGGGGAAGGTTTTTGTCGCGTAGCGGAAATTGGCCTCCACCCGCTGAGCGGGTGGCTTTCTATGCCGCGCGTGCCGCGCGGCACGGACTAAAGTCCATGAATAAAAACGAGGAAGGCCACGTCCGGCCTCCCTCGCAAAGGGTCTCTGATTACTCCCACTCATTGGGGACAGACTTAAATGAGTGCTCTTCCCGCGTCGGTCACGAGAAGGACGGCAAGAACAAGCTGCGCGTCTGCAAGAAGTGCGGCCACAAGTTCTAAGCTGCCCGCAACAGTTAAGTTGCTAGCAAAGGCCCGGATGCCACGGCACCCGGGCCTTTTTCTATCCCTACTCATTGCACTCATTGGGGGCAGACTTAAATGAGTGAGAACACTCATTTGGGACAGGCAAAAATGAGTGGGCATACATGAGCGCGTCGTGTTCTTCAAATTGACCGCGTGCGTGTTCGTGCGCATTTTACTGCGATTTCTTGCGTACCACTGCGCATATATGCGCCGTTTATGGGGCAAAAATGACCGTTTAGCGGCGAGACACGCAAAAACGCGCACAGACGCGCGTGTTTGTGCGAATATAGAGCTATCAGAAATGCAAGACGTTCTATGACACAGGAGGCACATGATGGCAGATTCTAAGCAGGCTCCGCTCGACGCCGCGGCAGCCGCCAAAGCAGCGTTTGCTTCGGTCCAGGACAAGCCGTTCCCCGATGATATCTTTACGGCTCCCGAGCTTCGTTGGGCTGTAATCGGGTGCGGCGTTATCGCCAACCAGATGGCCCAGTCTCTCGCTCTTGCCGGCCGCAAGCTCGCGGGCGTCGCCAACCGTACGTTGTCCAAGGCTCAGGCTTTTGCCGAGCTGTATGGCGTTGAGAAGGTCTATGACACGGTCGAGGACCTCTATGCCGATCCTGACATCGATGCTGTCTATATCACCACGCCGCATAACACGCACATCACTTATCTGCGTGCCGCGCTGGCCGCCGGCAAGCACGTGCTCTGCGAGAAGGCCATTACCCTCAACTCCGCCGAGCTCGACGAGGCTCGTGCCATAGCCGATGAGCACAACGTGGTCCTTATGGATGCCACCACGGTGCTCCACATGCCGCTGTATCAGGAGCTGCGCCGTCGCATGGATGCTGGCGACTTTGGCCGCATGAACCTCGCCCAGCTTAACTTTGGCAGCTATAAGGAGTACGGCGACCTGACCAACCGCTTCTACAACCGTAGTCTTGCCGGCGGCGCCATGCTCGACATTGGCGTGTATGCGCTCTCCGTCATGCGCTTGTTTATGGCCAGCCAACCCGCCGAGGTCGTGTCTCTGGGCAATACCTGCGAGACTGGCGTTGACGTAGCGGGTGGTATTGTCTGCCGTAACGCCGAGCAGCAGCTGGGCGTCGTGAGCCTTACGCTCCACTCCAAGCAGCCCAAGCGCTCGGTCATCAGCTTCGATAAGTGCTATATCGAGGTCAACGAGTATCCACGCGCCGACCATGCGACCATCGTGTGGACTGCGGACGGTCACCGTGAGGAGGTCCACGCTGGCACCGAGGCCTACGCACTGTGCTACGAGATGGCAGACCTGGAGAAGGCCGTTGCTGGCGATGATTCGAAGCGCGAGCTTCTGGGCTATGCTTCTGATGTTATGGAGCTGATGACCAAGCTCCGCGCCGATTGGGGAGTCGTGTACCCCGAGGAGGAGTAAGCGATGCTTGCGGAAGATAGGCTCAACGCGATCGTGTCGATGGTGCAGCAGACCGGCTCGGTTACCGTGCCGGAGCTTGCCGAGGCCCTGGGCGTGACACCGTCCACCATTCGCCGTGACTTGCAAACGCTCGACCGCGCGCACCGTATCGCCAAGGTGCACGGAGGCGCGACGAGTCTTGAGCGCGCGCACGTGACGCGTGACCTGACGATCAGCGAGCGCAGTGATCTCCATAACGATGACAAGGAGCGCATCTGCGCCCGTGCCGCGGCCCTGGTGGAGCCCGATAGCTTTGTGTATATCGATTCGGGCTCCACGACCCTCAAGCTCATCGAGCATCTTCCGCATCTCGACGGCGTCACCTATGTGACTGATTCCGTGCTCCATGCTCAGCATCTCGCTTTGCGCGGCATGCGTACCGTGGTGCTGGGCGGCGAGCTCAAACCCGAGACCGAGGCGCTCGTTGGCCCCGATGCCTTGGCAACTCTAGACCGCTATAACTTCAACTGCGGCTTTTGGGGTTCCAACGGCATTGCCGCCGAGCAGGGCTTTACGACGCCCGATATCGAGGAGGCACAGGTCAAGCGCATCTCGATGCGCCATACGGCCAAACGCTTCGTAATCTCGGATGCCAGCAAATTTGGCATGGTGGCGCCCGTCAAGTTCGCGGACTTCCGCGATGCAACGATTATTACCGCAGGCGAGGTCCCCGCCAAGTACCGGGCAATGGACAACGTCGTCACGGTCTAACGGCAGGGACGGGCTAAGGCCAAAACCACCGCGAAGGTGCCCGTCCCCATTGTGGTGGTTAGTAATGAAAACTGAGTAGTTTTCTCAATAGAAAAGCGGCAACGTCCATTACGGGCGTTGCCGCTTTCGTTGTCTACCGGTTTAGTCTAAATCTGTAACAACTGGACCGCTTAAAGTGGGCTAGGTGTTACTGATTGAAATACTTCCGAATTGCGCCGTTCCTTTGTCTCAATCTGTAACATTTGGGATCGATTTTGCCGAGTTATTGTTACAGATTGAGATTTTCCCTTGAGGGGGATTCGAATGTCTCGATCTGTAACAGATAGACCGGAAAATGGGCTCTAACTGTTACAGATCGAGACGTTTTGGGACCGCGGCTGAGTCATCGTGGCGGCATGACGTTTGACCAGATAAAACCTGTCAAAATAAACCTGTCCCTTTTTGGCAGGTTTTAGGGCTCCCAGGGGCAGGGGGCTTCGATGTGGATGTGCTCGCCGGTTACGGGATGCGTAAAGGACACGCTGTGGGCGTGGAGCATGAGGCCACAAGGACGCGGCGTCCCGTACAGGTCGTCGCCCACCAGGGGATGGCGCTCGCTCGCCAGGTGCACGCGAATCTGGTGTTTGCGGCCGGTGAGCAGCTCGACATCGATATACGAGCGCGTGGGCAGGCCGCGGCGGCTCTTAAGACGCTTGAGCACCTTCACGCGCGTTTGAGACGGCTTGCCGCTGGCGCCGACGCGCATCTTTCGGCTGTCGTGACGGTCGCGGGCGATGGGCTTGTCGATGAGCTTTTCGTTCCAGTCGATCTTGCCCTCGGCGAGCGCCAGGTAGTGCTTTTCGAACGCGTGGTCGATGATCATCTGGTCAAAGGCGGGCTGCGTCTGCTTGTCGAGTGAGAACAGCACCACGCCGGTGGTGTCACGGTCCAAGCGGTTGAGCGGCTGCATGTCGGTCGCGGCAAAGCCGTCGCCCATCGCCAGCAGCAGGTCGCTGGCGTAGTCGGTAAGTGTGCGCTCACCGGTGCCGTCGCCGTGGACGAT
>CABMPS010000041.1 GCA_902388545.1 uncultured Collinsella sp. | reverse complement strand
GTGGTGGTGCCCGATGCCAATCTGGCCGTTTTCTCGATCGCCGACCTCAACGCTCGCATGGACGCCAACCGCGCCCGCAGCCGCCGCAAGGTCGATATTACGCAGATCACCTTCCCCTTTAAGCCAGGCGACTACGTAGTGCATGCAACGCATGGCATCGCGCTCTTTAGCGAGATCGCGCGCCAGGAAGTGGGCGGCAAGGAGCGCGACTACTTTTTGCTGGAATATGCCGACGGCGACAAGCTCTATGTGCCGCTTGAGCAGGTCGACCGCATCACGCGCTATGTTGGCCCCGACGGCGACAAGCCGCGCCTGACCAGGCTCAACACCGCCGACTGGACGCGTGCCACCAACAAGGCGCGCAAGAACGCCAAAAAGCTGGCGTTTGACCTGGTCGATCTGTATACGCGCCGCTCTTCGATTACCGGTATCGCTTGCCCGCCCGACACGCCCGAGCAGATCGAGATGGAGCAGAGCTTCCCCTACGACGAGACGCGCGATCAGCTGGAGGCCATCGCCGATATTAAGGCCGATATGGAGGCGTCCAAGCCCATGGACCGCCTGCTGTGCGGAGACGTGGGCTTTGGCAAGACCGAGGTCGCCCTGCGCGCGGCGTTTAAGTGCGTGGACTCCGGTCGCCAGGTCATGGTGCTCTGCCCCACGACCATTCTGGCCCAGCAGCACTACGAGACGTTCTTTGAACGCTTTGCCCCGTTTGGCCTTGAGGTCGAGGTGCTCAGCCGCTTTCGCACGCCGGCGCAGCAAAAGCGCGCACTCAAGGCGTTTGCCGAGGGCACGATTGATGTGCTCATCGGCACGCATCGCCTGCTTTCGGCCGATGTGAACCCCAAGAACCTGGGCCTGGTGATCATCGACGAGGAGCAGCGCTTTGGCGTGCAGCACAAGGAGCAGCTCAAGAACCTGCGCGAGCAGATCGACGTGCTCACGCTTTCGGCCACGCCCATCCCGCGTACCATGCAGATGGCCACGAGCGGCGTGCGCGATATGAGCCTGATTACCACGCCGCCGACTGGGCGCCGCCCCGTGATCGTGCACGTGGGGGAGTACGACCCCGACGTGGTGAGCGCGGCGATTCGCCTGGAGGTGGGTCGCGGCGGACAGGTGTACTACGTGTCCAACCGCGTCAAGACCATCGATGACGCTGTGGCACGCGTGCACGAGGCCGCGCCCGAGGCGCGCGTGGGCGTGGCGCACGGCAAGATGAGCCCGCGCGAGGTCGAGGACGTGATGATCGAGTTCGCGACCAAAAAGATCGATGTGCTCATCGCCACGACCATCGTGGAGAGCGGCATCGACAACGCGACCGCCAACACGCTCATCATCGAGGACTCGCAGCGCCTGGGTCTGGCACAGCTCTACCAGCTCAAGGGCCGTGTTGGCCGCTCGGCCACGCAGGCATACGCGTACTTTATGTTCCCGGGTGAGCTGCCGCTCACCGAGGAGGCCACGGCGCGTCTGACCGCACTTTCCGAGTTCCAGGACCTGGGCAGCGGCATGCGCATCGCCATGCGCGACCTGGAGATCCGCGGCGCCGGTTCGCTGATGGGTGCCGAGCAGCACGGCAACCTGTCGAGCGTGGGCTTTGACCTGTTTACGCAGATGTTGGGCCAGGCCGTGGCCGAGGCGCGCGGCGATGACGATGCCGGCGTGGAGGCGGCGAGCGTGGGCATCAACCTGCCGGCCGACTACTTCTTGTCCGAGGCGTACATGCCGGCGGTGGACCAGCGCGTGCTCGTGTACCGCAAGCTCGCGGCGGCTGAGGACCTGGAGAGTGTCGACGAGGTGCAGGAGGAGACCGAGGCCGCGCATGGTGAGCTGCCGCTGGCGGGACTCAACCTGTTCAACCGCGCGCGCATCCGCATTCGCGGCGAGCGCCTGGGGCTCGAGAGCGTCACGCTCAGCGGTGGGCGCATTACCTTCCTGGGGGTTGACGTTCCCAAGAAGGTAGCCTTTGAGTTCAAGAATCGCTATGGCGCGGTGAACTTCCCCAAGAGCCGCAAGCTGTCGGTGCCCTACAAGGCGGGCGCCGGTGCGGGCAGCGGCCTGGGCCGAGGTCTCGACGCCAACGACGGCACCGGCCCGGTGGCGGCCGCGCTCATGCTACTGCAGCAGCTGGGTGCGAGCGACGACGACTAATTGGGTCGACGCTGCAAACGCCCCATTTGGGCAATCTGACCCTCACTCGTCGGTCGCGTACGCAAGTACGCTTCCCTCCTCCTCCGGGTCACCTTGCCACAAATGGGACGTTTTCGCTCACTTATGCTCAACCAGTAAGGGAATATATGGGACAAAGACATCAGCGGCTCTTTGTCCCGCCACGTTGCAGGTTGATTCCAGCCCCATCGAAAGGAAAGCATGTTCGGATATATCTATAAGAAAGATGTCGCCATTATCGCGGTTGTCCTGTGCCTTTGTCTGGGCGTGGGCAGTTTCTTCGATTATCAGATCTCGAGCGCGCTGTTCAACATCGGCAGCATGTACGGCCGCTTTATCGAGGCCGCCGGCGAGCTGCCGTTTGAGCTGACGGCGAGCGTCGCGGGCGTTATGCTCGTGCGCGCGGTGCGTCCCGACTCCAGGGGGAGCAAATGGCTCGCCGTGCTCGGCATCCTCGTCAACGTTGGCCTGGCCGGCTACGAGATCGTCTCGTCCCTGAAGGTTGGCGGCAAACTCATCGCTGTCCAGTTGGTGCTGACGTTTGTGCTGGTCATCGCTGCCAACCTTGTCGTCTATCGCCTCACGCGCGACACCGACTCCGACGAGCTCACGCGCTGGGCGCTGATGGTGCTTGCCGTGTGGGTCGCTCAGGCCATCATCCTCAACGTGGTTGTCAAGCCGCTGTGGTCGCGCCCGCGCATGCGCGTGATCGAGGTCACGCCGGGGCTCAATTTTCAGCCGTGGTGGGTGATTGGCAACCCCGACAAGTGGAGCTATATTGCGGCCGGCGTAATCAAGGACGGCTTTAAGTCGTTTGCGAGCGGACACACGGCGCACGCGGCGATCGGTCTTATGCTTGCCGGGCTTCCTGCGGCGTCCTTTAAGGAAAAGCCGTCGCGCCGTCGCGTGGTCTTTTGGACGGCGGCTGCGGTTGCGGCGCTCGTCGCCTTTGGCCGCATTGTGATCGGTGCGCACTTTTTGACTGACGTGAGCTGCGGCTTTGCCCTGGTGCTGGCACTTGAGTGCCTTGCCGCGCGCATTGCCTATCCGGGCGGCGTACAATAGCGGCGTTTAAATCATCGGGCCCATGTCCGGCTAGAGAGGATTGCCATGCTCGCGTTCAACAACGACTATTCCCACGGTGCTCATCCGGCAGTGCTGCAGGCGCTCGTCGATACCAACATGGAGCCACAGCCCGGCTACGGTACCGATGCGCACACCGAGCGTGCCAAGCAGCTGATTCGCGAGGCCTGTCAGGCCCCCGATGCCGACGTGTTCTTGCTGGTGGGCGGCACGCAGGCCAACGCGACGGTGATTGACATGCTGCTCGCGCCCTACGAGGGCGTCGTTGCCGCCGAGACCGGCCATGTCGCTTGCCACGAGGCGGGCGCCATCGAGTTTGGCGGCCACAAGGTGCTCACCATCCCCGGCTACGAGGGCAAGATGCACGCCGAGGATCTCGAGAACTATATCCAGGTGTTCTACGAAAACGAGAGCTACGAGCACACGGTGTTCCCGGGCGCCGTGTACGTGAGTCTATCGACCGAGTACGGCACGCTGTACTCCAAGGCCGAGCTCGCGGCGATTCACGCGGTGTGCCAGAAGCGCGAGATTCCGCTGTTTGTGGACGGTGCTCGTCTGGCCTATGCACTGGCGGCCGATGAGTGCGACATTACCCTGCCCGAGCTGGCGCAGCTGTGCGACGTGTTCTACATCGGCGGCACCAAGTGCGGCGCGCTTTGCGGCGAGGCTGTGGTGTTCTGCGGCATGCACGCTCCGGCGCATCCCATTCCGCGTATTAAGCAGCACGGCGCGCTGTTGGCCAAGGGCCGCCTGACGGGCGTGCAGTTTGAGGCGCTCTTTACCGATGGCCTGTATTTTGAGATTGGTCGACAGGCGATTCAGACGGCCCAGGCGCTGCGTCGTGTGCTGCACGAGCGCGGCTACCAGTTCTTTTTGGAGACGCCCACAAACCAGCAGTTCGTGATTCTGCCCAACGAGGACATGGCCCGCATTCGCGAGCATGCGGCGATCGAGTACTGGGAAAAGTACGACGATACCCACACGGTGGTGCGCTTTTGCACCAGCTGGGCCACGACGCAGGAGGACATCGACGCGCTGGCGGCTGTCCTGTAGCCTGATGTAATGACGAGGGGCCGCCTTGCGCTGGGTTTGGCGCAAGGCGGCCTTTGTTTTTGAGAGAGAAGGGTTGTATGACCGAGATGTCCGAGCCGGCGATTCGCCTGGCGACGCCCGAAGACGCGCCGGCGTTGCTTGCCATCTATGAGCCGTATGTGCGCCAGACGGCGATTACCTGCGAATACGAGGTGCCGAGCGTTGGGGAGTTCGCCGGGCGCATCGAGCGTACGCTCAAGCGCTATCCGTATCTGGTGATGGAGCTGGACGGGCGTCCGGTAGGCTATGCCTATGCGAGTCCGCTCAACAGCCGCGAGGCATACGACTGGTCGGTCGAGACGTCGATTTACCTGGCACGCGACGTGCGCCACGGCGGGCTGGGCCGCAAGCTGCACGATGCGCTCAAGCAGTGCCTGATCGCGATGGGCATCACCAACATGTGCGCGCTCATCGCCGTGCCGCACGACAAGGACGACGAGTATCTAACGCACAACAGCCAGGACTTCCATGCCCATATGGGATATCGCTTGGTGGGTGCTTTCGACCGCTGTGCCCAAAAGTTCGGCCGCTGGTACGACATGTGCTGGATGGAGCTGGTCCTGGCCGAGCGCACCCCCAACCAGCCCAAACCAACCTGGTTCCCCGACCTCCTCGCCTAAAACCACCACGAAGGTGCCTGTCCCCTTTGCGGTGGTTAGCCGATGGGTTCGGTGTATTTGGCGCGGTCGGTGCGTTGGATGCGCTTGGAGACATGGAGCGGGCGGCCGTCGGTGTCGTAGACGTAGTCGGTGATCAGGATCAGCGCCTGCCCGCGCTCAACGTTGAGCAAAAATGCCTCGTTTTGCGAGGCATAGCACACCTCAAAGGTCTTGTGCCCCTGTGCCGGCGCGCGATGGAATTCCTGGCGCAGCGTGGCGTAGAGCGAACCGTTGATATCGCGATCGATGAGCGACCCAAAGCTTGGCGGCAAATAGGTGGTCTCCAGACACAGCGGCGCATCGTCCAGGTAGCGCAGGCGGACAAGTTTGACGAGCTTGCTGCCCGCGGCGGCGTCAAAGAACTTGGCCACGCTGCCCATTGCTTTGGCAAAGCCCGAGTCCACCGTGCGCGTGGTGGGCTTCATACCCTGGCCTTCGACCTGCTTGGTATAGCTCGAAAACACCAGGTTGTTCTCGTGGAGCGCCGGTGTGTCGGCCACAAAGGCGCCGCGCCCGCGCTCGGTTCGAATCAGGCCCTCGTCAACAAGCACCTTAAGGGCATGGCGCACGGTGCTGCGCGACAGGCCCGATTCGTCCATGAGTTCCATCTCGGACGGCAGTTTATCTCCGCGGGCGTAGGTGCCGGCGGCAATGCGGTCGCGAAGCGTTGCCGCCAGACGCTCGTATTGGGTCAAGTTCTTTTTCGACGAAGTGCTCATGCGAACAACCTGTATCTAACTTGTATGCTTACAGAACCAAGCATGTATCCAACATGACAACAAAACCGCTGGTAATGGCTTGCCGAAAACTTTACCAGCAAAAATTTCTAAGACAAATATAGCATACAACTAGTCGACATAACCAAAACATGTATGTAACTTGTATGCCATCGAGAGCATCAAACGAGAAGAAAGGCTGATGCACGATGACTACTCAGGAACAGGTTAAGGACGTCGTCTCCCAGGTTTTGGCTGACAAGGCAGACAAGAGCGGCATCAAGCGCGTCGTGTGGATTGGCGCCGGTGGATCCAACGGCGGCAACTATCCTGCCCAGTACTTTATGGAGCACGAGGCCACGCAGGTCGTGAGCTCCAGCTACACCAGCAACGAGTTCGTGCACGCCACGCCTGCCTACGTCAACGAGAACACCCTGGCCGTCGTCGTGTCCATGCGCGGCACCAAGGAGACCATCGTCGCCGCCCAGGTCGCCAAGAACCACGGCGCCAGCACCATCGCCATCTATGTTGACGAGTCCGCCCTCACTGAGGTCTGCGACTACAAGATTCAGTACGACAGCCTGGCCGTCGACGAGTCCTGCATGGGCCGCACCAACTCCGCCGTCGTGACCATGATCGCCATGGAGCTCACGCAGCAGACCGAGGGCTATGCCGAGTACGAGACCGCTATGGCCGCCTTCGACCTGGTCGATCCCATCTATCGCAAGGCCGTCGAGTACACCCGTCCGCTCGCAGCCAAGTGGGCCGAGCAGAACGCCGACAAGCCCTGCATCAACGTTATGGCTCAGGGCCCGCTCTTTGGTGCCGCCTACGTCTTTAGCATCTGCAACGTGCAGGAGATGCTGCAGATCGACTCCTGCACCATCAACACCTGCGACTTCTTCCACGGCCCCTTCGAGATCCTGGACAAGCGCACCTCGCTGTTCCAGCTCATCAGCGTCGGCCGCAGCCGCTGCAACGACGAGCGCGGCATCCGCTTTGTCAACCAGTACGGTGGTGAGCGCGTCTACCAGCTCGACGCCAAGGAGCTCGGCCTCAACGACATCAAGGACAGCGTGAGCGAGTACTTCAACCACCTGATCTTTGCCCCGATCCTCAACAACGTCTACATGCGTGCGCTCTCCGCCGTCACCCACAAGGACTACATGACGCGCCGCTACATGTGGAAGCTGGATTACTAAGGGATAGAGCGGCCTAACAGCCCAATACCCCTCATGAGTTGCGGTGGAATAGTTCCTGTTTGGGGGCGTGAAGCCTCTGTTTGAGAACTATTTCACTGCAACTGCTAGAGCGGCACTTGGGGACGTTCCCTTTCTGCCGGCAGTCGGGGACACTCCTTGTGTCGAGAGATTTCCCGTTCGCCGATTTGTGCCTTGAAAAATGTATATAACGACTATAACGTAGCATGAAACATATTGGAAATATACTGAGGAGGCTGCGTTGAAGAGGAGCAATCTGGGCTATGTGCTGGTGCTGATCGCCGCGCTTATGTGGGGCAGCATCGGAATCTTTGTAAACGGCATCTCAGCCATGGGCGTTTCGTCCCAGAGCATGGCTGCCTTTCGCTTGTTGGTCGGAGCGCTTATCTTGGCGCCGGTCCTGATGTTTATGGGCTGCCGTCCGGGTGAGGGGTCTACCGTGGTTCAGGGTCCGCTGACCCTGTTCAAGGCAAGCCCTAAAGAGCTTGTTTCCTGCGCGCTTGTCGGTATCGTCGGTTTGGCTGCCGCCAACACCTGCTATTACGAGTGCATGCGCGAGGTGGGCATGTCCACGGCATCGGTGCTGCTCTACACGTCGCCGGTGTTTGGCGTCGCGCTCGGCCGCGTCCTTTATCGCGAGGACGTGACCCTCAACAAGCTCGTCGCCATTGTCTTTAACATCGTTGGCTGTGTGCTTGCGGTGACCAATGGCGACCTTTCCGGTTTTCATTTTTCGGTTTGGGGCGTCACGTCGGGCGTGATTGCAGGCCTTTGTGGTGCGTCGCTCGCGGTGTTTAGCCGGATAGCAACCAAGACGGTCCACCCGCTGGCTGTCACGTTTTGGGGCTTTGTTTTTGGCGGTGCGGTTATGGCAGCTATCGCGGCTCCGTGGCCGGATATCGCCGCGGCAATGTCGCCACAGCTGCTGCTGCTGTTCCTTGGCTTTGGACTCATCCCCACAGCCGTGGCTTACATCTTATATATGCAGGGTCTGTCCATGGGGCTCGAGACGTCGAAAGTTCCCGTCGTAATGTCATTCGAGACAGTCGTCACCGTACTGCTGGGCATTGGTGTCTACGCCGAGCCCGCCGGCGCGATCAAAGTTCTGGGCATCGTTTTGGTGCTCGCGTCCATCGTGATTATGAACACCGACTTTTCCAAGCTGCGCAACAGTGTGTTTGTCGGTCATGTCGTTGAGAGCATGACCTTTAAACCCAACGCGTGGTGGACGGAGAAATCGCAGGACATGGATCTCTTCCGCGAGCGCACGGGCATTGCGCTGGAGCCCACCGTGCAGGAAAGTCCCTGGTACTTCGTGCGATAGGGGGGTTGCGCGCGGCGTCCGACCTGGGGTTATCCAGCCAGCGCCGGCCTACCCAAGACCATCGTTTCGATTGCGTTAAACCCGCCAACGGTCGTTTTTCACCCGCGAACGGTTTATATACTAATTATCAATATAAGCAACGTATAAGACGTTATAATGACCATAACGAAAAGGAGGAGGCAAGATGAATCAGATCATTCTCGCATCTCATGGCGGCCTGGCCGCAGGCGCCAAAGACACGCTCGAGATGGTTCTCGGCGACGTGTCGAACGTCCACGTCGTGTCGCTTGCTCGTGACGACAAGGAGCCCATCACCAATAAGGTTGAGGCTATGATCGCCACGTTCAACGCGGACGACACCGTCTATGTGCTGACCGATATGCTCGGCAGCTCGGTCAACAACAACATGGTCGAGCTTTCCAAGAACGGCACGAAGTTCACGGTTGTTAGCGGTTTCAACATCCCGCTGGCGCTCACGCTCGCTATGAGCCCCGTCCCCGTCAAGGGTGCCGAGCTCGCGGCCCTCATCAACGAGGCCCGCACCGGTCTGACCAACCCCAACGCACCGGTCGAGGCCGCCGCGGCTCCCGCCAAGAAGGCCAAGGCGTCCCGTCACAGCTCCGGTCCCGCCAAGATCGTCCTCGCACGTCTTGACTACCGTCTGCTGCACGGCCAGGTCGTCTTTACCTGGACCACCAAGGTTCAGGCCGAGCGCATCATCGTCGTCGACAACGCTGCCGCCAACGATGACATCAAGAAGGGCGCTCTTAAGCTGGCCAAGCCCCAGGGCGTGCGCCTGAACGTCTTCACCGTCGAGCGTGCCCTCGCCAAGATGGACAAGCTCAACACCCTCGGCGAGCGCGTCATGTTCGTCTTTGGCAACACGGCCGAGATGCTGCAGTTCTGCCAGGGCTACAAGCTCGACGCCATCAACCTGGGCGCCACCGCCAACCACGACGGTGCCGATCAGGTCGGCGGCAAGGACAGCTCCGTCTTCCTCGACGCCACCCAGAAGGCCGACGTCAACCAGCTGCTCGACATGGGCATCAAGCTCTACGTCCAGCAGACCCCTACGTATCAGAGCGTCGACATCGACGCCAAGCTGTAATCAACCAGGCTTTTGCCTGACTGAAAGGAGAAGGGTATGAATACGTTCATCAGTGCGGTGCTCGTCGGCCTCGTCGGCGTGTTCTGCATGTGGGACTCCCGCCTGCTCGGTCGTCTTAACTTCGAGCAGCCTCTCGTTGGCGCTACGCTCGTCGGTCTGCTGCTGGGCGATGTGCCCACCGGCCTTGCCGTCGGTGCCGCCGTCGAGCTCGTGTCCATGGGCCTGGTGCAGGTCGGCGCCGCCGTTCCGCCCGATATGGTCCTGGGCGGCATCGTGGCCGCTGCCTTCGCGTGCCTGACCGATGCTTCCGCCGAGACCGCCATGACGATCGCCATCCCGGTCGCCGTCCTGGGTCAGCTCCTCGGCATCGTGTTCCGTTCCATCATCGCCGCCCTCACCCATGTGGCCGATAGCGCGATTGATAACGGCAAGTTCAAGACCGCCTACCGTATGCACATCTGCGCCGGCTCCGGTCTGTACGCCATCATGTACTTCCTGCCGATCTTCCTGGCCGTCTTTGTCGGTACCGACCTGGTCCAAGCCATCGTCAACATGGTTCCCGAGTGGCTGTCCGTTGGTCTGAACGTCTCGACCAAGATCATGACCGCCTACGGTCTGGCCCTGCTGCTCACCATGATGATCAAGAAGGGTATGACCCCGTTCCTGTTCATCGGCTTCCTGCTCGCCGCCTACCTCAACCTGTCCGTCATCGCGGTCGCCCTGATCGGTGTGTGCCTGGCTATCGTCTTCATGGGCTTCAAGTTCAATGGCTCCCATGCAGCCGCCGGTGTCGATTCCGACTACGATCCGCTCGAAGACGACGAAGACTAAGGAGGAACACACTATGGCAACCGCAACCAAGGACGTGTCCCTGAACAAGAAGGTCAGCCAGTTCTTCTGGCGCTCCTGGGCCATCCAGGCCTCTTGGAACTACGAGCGTCAGATGAACATGGGCTTCCTCTACGGCATGGTCCCCACGCTCGATCGCCTCTATCCGGACGAGTCCGACCCCAAGCAGCTCGCTGCTAAGAAAGAGGCTTACCACCGTCACATGGCGTTCTACAACTGCACCCCGCAGACGAGCGCTTTCATCCTGGGCCTCGCCGCCTCCATGGAGGAGGAGTACGCCAAGGATCCCGAGAACTTCGATCCCGATTCGATTAACGCGGTCAAGACCTCCCTCATGGGCCCGCTTTCCGGCATCGGTGACTCCTTCTTCCAGGGCACCATCCGCGTTATCGCCTTTGGCCTGGGCGTTCAGCTGGCTCAGCAGGGCTCCATCATGGGTCCGATCCTGGCCATGCTCATCTCCATCGTGCCCTCCGTGCTGATCACGTGGTTCGCTGCCAAGATCGGCTACCAGGGCGGCCACGAGTACCTGAGCAAGCTCCAGGGTGGCGACCTCATGGAGAAGCTCATGTATGTCTGCGGCATCGTGGGTCTTATGTCCGTGGGCGGCATGATCGCTACGCTGATCGGCGCCACCACCCCGCTGCAGTTCGCTGAGGGTACCGTCGTGATCCAGGACATCCTGGACGGCATGATGCCCCAGATGATCTCCCTTGGCCTCACCGGCCTTATGTACTGGCTCATCAAGAAGAACGTCAACACCGGTTGGCTTCTCGTGATCGCCATCGTGGGCGGCATCGCCCTCTCCGCGGCCGGCATCCTGGCCTAGTCGCGACCAAGCGCCTAACCGCTTTCCCCCGGGGGCCTGCCTGGCATCCCATACCCCAGGCAGGCTTCCATCCCTAAATGTGACAAAGGGACAGTTCCTTTGCCACATCCTCAACGGGCCGGCGACTCGGTCCAAACCACGGTAACCCTGCGAGCGCCCGGCAATGTGGCGCCGCAAAAAATCGAAAGGAATGTGTCAGATGTACGAGATCGACCTTAACCTCCCTAAGCAGATCGTCGCTGACGTCCTGTCCAACCACGAGATCCACAGCGTCGCCTTCGTCGGCTGCGGTGCCTCCATGTCCGACCTTTACCCCGCCAAGTACTTCCTGGCCAACAACACGGACAAGCTGAACGTTCAGATCTTCACCGCTAACGAGTTCAACTACGACACGCCTTCCTGGGTCAACGAGCACACCTTCGTGATCACCTGCTCCCTCGGTGGCTCCACGCCCGAGACCGTCGAGGCCAACAAGACCGCCAAGAAGCACAACTGCCCGGTCGTCTCCCTCACCAACAAGGCTGGCTCCGCTCTGACCGTCGACGCCGACCACATCATCGTCCACGGCTTCCACGCCAACTACGCTGCCAAGTGCGAGAAGCCCGGCTATGCCATCGCTCTTGCTCTCGAGATCCTTCAGCAGACCGAGGGCTATGACCACTACGAGGACATGATCACCGGCCTCACCAACGTTTTCGATCTCTGCGAGAACGCCGCTCAGCACTGCAAGAAGCTCGCCAAGAAGTTCGCCGAGGACTTCAAGGACGACAAGATGATCTACTTCATGGCCTCCGGTGCCTCCGAGAAGATGGCTTATTCTCACGCCGCCTTCCTGTTCACCGAGATGCAGTGGATCGACGCCGCCGCCTACAACACCGGCGAGTACTTCCACGGCCCGTTCGAGGTTTCCACCGAGGGTAAGCCCTACGTCTTCTTCATGTCCGATGGTGCTACCCGTCCGATGGACGCTCGCGCCCTCACCTTCCTTGAGCGCATGGGCGCCAAGGTCGCTCTGATCGACTCCAAGGACTACGGCCTGGCTGACGCCGTGCCCGCGAGCGTCATCACCTACTTCAACCCGCTGCTGCACCTCGCCGTTATGCGCGAGTACGGCAACCAGATCGCCGAGGCCCGTCAGCACCCGCTGACCATGCGTCGCTACATGTGGAAGCTTTCCTACTAATCACAAGTAAGTAGACCTTACGGGTTGATTGAGAGGGGATGGGGTTTGCGCCCCGTCCCCTTTTTGCTTTGGGGGCGTGTCCGTTGCGTCATAAAACCCCAGATAAAACCTACCAAAATAAACCTGTCCCTTTTTGGCAGGTGGGAGGAGATGCGTATGATCAAGGCAGTGCTGTTTGATATGGACGGCGTGCTGGTCGATACCGAGTGGTTCTACAACCGTCGTCGCGTGGCGTTTATGGAGGAGAAGGGGTTCCACTTTGACGAGATTCCCGATCTTTCGGGGTCTAACGAGCCCGCCATCTGGAAGTCGCTGGTGCCCGACGATGTTGAGCTGCGCGAGCGCTTGCGCGTTGAGTACAAGCAGGTCTACAGCCCGGTTCACCCTGTTCCGTATGCCGAGCTGCTCAACGAGCAGACGGAGCCGGTGATGCGCGAGCTGCACGAGCGCGGCGTCAAGTGTGCCATCGCGAGCTCGTCCTATCGCGAGCTCATTGACGAGCTGGTGGAGATTGCCGGTATCACCGACGTGCTGGACTACACCATCAGCGGTCACGAGTGCAGTGCGTTTAAGCCCGACCCCGACAGGTTGGG
>CABMPS010000040.1 GCA_902388545.1 uncultured Collinsella sp. | reverse complement strand
GTCCTCGCCAGCACCCTCTGCGCCGCGCGCCGCAGGCAGCGCCATCTGCAGATACGTATCGGCCAGATACACCTCGTCAAACTCGGAGCGGTCGGAATCCAACAGGTAGGCGGCAACAACGGTATCGAAGATGCGCGTGGAATCGACTGCCAGCGGATCCATGAGCTCGAGCTCAGAAGAATCGATGGGCGAAAGCTCATGCAGAAGCGCCTTCATATCCGGGCTCGCCACACGGCCTTCCATAAACAGACGCGCGAGCACGCCGGCAATCACGCCGTGGGCGAAGTTGAAGCCCTCAACCTCAGCCGCCGCACCGCTGTCGCCCTCCTCGAGCGCAAACAGGCCCTTGGACGTCGCCAACCACAGCGTGCGCGTCAGCCCAAAGAGCGCGCCCTCTTCCTTGTCATCGTCCACCACGGCGGCGACCCACTCGCCGGCATCAATCACGCGGGAGACCTCAGCCGCAACGGCACCAAGCGCGCCAGCATCGCCGGCGGCTGCGCGCAAAACGGCGGGAATCTCAAACGTGCTGGCAGCTGCCCCGCCCTCGCCGCCGATCAGCGCCAAGAAACGGTTCTGCATGGCGGTGATACCAAGCGTGCCCAGCGCCGCGGAAACCTCATCGGCGGAAAACGCCGGGAAGGACGTCGCCTCAAAATCGAGCTCAACGGGTGCATCGGTGCGGATGGTCGCCACCTTACGGCTCAGCAGCGCGTCGTCGATGTGTGCGCGCAGGTTTTCTCCCATCTTGCCCTTGACCTCGTCAGCATGCGCGATGACCTCGTCAAGGCTGCCGTACTGCGCGATGAGCGCACTCGCCTTTTTGGGGCCGATGCCCGGTACGCCGGGAATGTTGTCCGACGTATCGCCCTTCAGACCGTAAAAATCGGGCACGAGCGCCGGCGTGATGCCGTGATACAGGTCGTCCACGCTCTCGGGCGTCATGATCGCCACGTCGGACAGGCCCTTGCGAGTCGAGACCACGTTGACGTGCTCGGTCACGAGCTGATACATGTCGCGGTCGCCGGTCACCAGCAGCATGTCGCAGCCGGCCTCCTCGCCCAGGCGCGCCATGGTTCCCAGGATATCGTCGCCTTCCCAGCCCTCGGACTGCAGAATCGGCACGTTGAGCGCGGCGAGCAGCTCCTTGATCATGGGGAACTGCGCGTGCAGGTCGGGATCCATGGGCGGGCGCTGCGCCTTGTACTGCGGCAGCATCTCCATACGCACGCGCGGCTTGCCCTTGTCAAACGCCACGACAACGCCGTCGGGATTAAAGGCATCGATCATCTTGAGGAACATGTTCAGAAAACCAAAGATCGCGTTGGTGGGGCGACCGTCCGGCGCGTTCATGGTCGGCGGCACGGCGTGGAAGGCGCGATGCATGAGCGAGTTGCCGTCGATGACGGCAAAGGTACGGCGCTTTTCAGACATATTGAATACCTCGCTTTGGGCTGGGCACGGTTTGCTCACACCAGTTTACACGCTCCCCGCCCCACGGCCACCGCACATCAGGCTTCCCTGCCGCCGCGGGCCCGCGCGTGATACGATGGCTCACGGTACATGAACCAGCACGATCGATCCGAAAGGAGCCTGCGTCATGGAGCGTCCCTGCGCATGGAAAAAGTACACGCCAAAGCAGATCGAGGAGCTCGAGGAGCTTTGCCGCGGCTACAAGCAGTTTTTGACTGAGAACAAGACCGAGCGCCTGTGCGTCAAGACCGGTATCAAGATGGCCGAGGAGGCGGGCTACGTCAATCTGGAGACCGTGATCTCCGAGGGCCGCGCGCTCAAGGCCGGCGACAAGGTGTACGCCGCCAATCACGGCAAGGACCTTATGCTCGTCAACCTGGGCACCGCCCCGCTCGAGCAGGGCTTTAACATCCTGGGCGCCCACGTGGACTCGCCGCGCCTGGACCTTAAGCAGAATCCCGCCTTCGAGGCCGGCGACATGGCCTACCTCGACACGCACTACTACGGCGGCGTCAAGAGCTACCACTGGGTAGCCTCCCCGCTCGCACTCGTGGGCGTCATCTGCAAAAAGGACGGCACCACCGTCGACATCAACATCGGTGACAAGGCCGACGACCCGGTCTTTACCATCTCCGACCTGCTGATCCACCTCTCAAGCGAGCAGATGGCCAAGCCCGCCAAGGACGCCGTCGACGCCGAGATCCTCGACGTGATCGTGGGCGGCCGCCCCGTCAAGTTTGACGAGGACGACAAGGACGCTCCCAAGGAGCCCGTCAAGCAGATGTTCCTGGATATCCTCAAGGAGCAGTACGACGTCGAGGAGGAGGACTTCCTCTCCGCCGAGATCGAGGTCGTGCCCGCCGGCCCGGCCCGCGACATGGGCCTCGACCGCTCCATGATTCTGGGCTATGGCCACGACGACCGTGTCTGCGCCTACCCCTCCATGCTCGCCCAGATCGACGTCGCCAACGTGGAGCGCACGAGCATCACACTCATCGTCGACAAGGAGGAGATCGGTTCTGTGGGTGCCACCGGCATGACGAGCCGCTTCTTCGAGAACACCGTCGCCGAGATCATGACGCTCGCCGGCGAGAATAGCCCGCTGGCCCTGCGCCGCGCACTCGCCCGCAGCCGCATGCTCTCCTCTGACGTGTCCGCCGGCTTCGACCCGGGCTACGCCGGCAAGTTCGAAACCAAGAACGCAGCCTTTATGGGTCGTGGCCTGTGCTTTAACAAGTACACGGGCAGCCGCGGCAAGGGTGGCTCCAACGACGCCGATGCCGAGTATGTGGCCCTCATCCGCGACATCATGGACGAGGCCGGCGTGGACTTCCAGACCTGCGAGCTCGGCCGCGTCAACGCGGGCGGCGGCGGCACCATTGCCTACATCATGGCCAAGTACGGCATGAACGTCATCGACTCTGGCGTTGCCGTCCTGTCCATGCACGCCCTGTGGGAGGTCGCTAACAAGGCCGACATCTACGAGGCCTACCGCGGCTACAAGGCCTTCCTCGAGCGCGCCTAACCAACCCTTCATCAGTTGCGGTGAAATACGGACTAAACTGGCCCCTAAACGGCCAAAACAGACCGTATTCCACCGCAACTTCCTTTTTGGCAGAGGAGAGTCAATGCTGCAGGTCATCATTTCGCCCGCCAAGCAGATGCGCGCGGCCCAAGATGCTTTTGAAGTCCTGGGCATTCCACCTTTTGCGCACGAGACCGCTCGCCTCCACCGCGCACTGCTAGATATCGAACGAAATGAAGGCAGCGGCGGCCTGCAGGCACTATGGAACGTGAGTGACAAACTGCTGGGGCCTTGCCTCAACACCCTGCATGAGTTCGGGCCCATCCTGAAAAACGGCGATCTCGACAATCCCGCACTCGCCTGTCACCTCTCCCCTGCCGTCATGTCCTACCACGGCATTCAATACCAGAGCATGGCGCCCGAGGTGATGGATTCCGCGCAGCTCGCATGGCTGCAAAGCCACCTGTGGATCCTCTCTGGCCTCTACGGGTGCGTTCGCCCCTTTCATGCCGTCGAACCGTATCGGCTGGAAATGGGCGCGAAGCTCGCCGTTGACGACGCCCCAGACCTCTACGCGTTTTGGAGCGACAAGCTCGCGCGGGCTATCGCCCCGGCAGGCTCAAACACCACGATCGTCAACCTCGCCAGCGTAGAGTACGCCAAAGCCGTTCTGCCCCATCTCGCGGGCGACGCCACGGTCGTCACGTGCCTCTTTGGCGAAGGCATCCGCAACGGCAAGCCCATCCAGCGCTCGACCGCCAGCAAAAAGGCACGTGGTTCCATGGTGCGCTGGATGGCAGAAAACAAGCTCGAGGATGTAAGCGGGCTCACCGCGTTTGACGTTGGTTATCGTCACTTTCCCGAGCTTTCAAATAAAAACACTTTGGTCTTCCTGAACGAACAGGCCTTGTAGGACCACCGCCACTTTTGAATGTGCCGCCTAGGCACGGCGTCTATCCCGCCAAGCCGTCGGCTCTGGCAATTTCATTTGTCGAACCGTCCTGATAGACAATCTTGACGTGCTCAACCTCGGACACCGCAACACCCGTCGGAGACTCCAGACGCCATTCCGTCAGGGCGATATCCATGGTCGTGGGCACATCTCCTTGATCTTTGAGCTTCACCGTGAGCGTTTTGAGCGCCGCGTCAAACGTCACGCGTTCGATTTCTTCACCTGGAATGGACCCACCACTCAGCTGCAACTGCACAAACTCATCGCGCGGGTACCAATAATCGCCCGGAACGGCGAGCGTATTGGCATTACCGCCAGTACTCCTCACCGTCATAACCGGTAGGCTATCATCAGCCTCAAACTCCCAAGAAGCGCCGCCGCGACCGCCAAACGTCCAAATACAAAAGGCAATCACCAGCACGGCAAGCACCGCAAAACCAATCGCGACAAGGCCATGGTGCGCACGGCTTTCCTCGGCCGATACATCCCATTGCGTCTCTCGATATAGATGCTTGTCTTCCATGTTCGCCTCCCCGCAGGCACGCTCGTTGGCCCAATCGTACCCATTCAGGCTATACTTGAGCCCATGACATAACGGGGAGCTTGCAGGACAGGACGGCAGGCTGAGACTGGGCGCGCCCGCCCTGACCCGCGAACCTGATATGGGTAATGCCAACGAAGGGAGCCGTGCCAATGAGCACACAGACCGAGCCCAAGCTCGTCACGCAAATCGACTTCGCTCGCGCCGGGCAGATCACGCCGCAGATGAAAGAGGTCGCCGAGCGCGAGCATCGCGACCCCGAGTATATCCGCGAGCGTGTGGCCGACGGCCGCATCGCCATTCCCGCCAACATCGTGCACATCAAAAAGGGCATGCGCGCCTTTGGCGTCGGCGAGGGCCTGTCCACCAAGGTCAACGTGAACCTGGGCATTTCGGGCGATAAGGCCGATGCCGTTGAGGAATGGAAGAAAGTCAAGATCGCCGAGGACTACGGGGCCGACGCTATCATGGACCTTTCCAACTCGGGCAAGACGCGCCAGTTCCGCCAGCAGCTCATCGACGAGACGCCGCTCATGGTGGGCACGGTGCCAATGTACGACGCCATCGGCTATATGGAAAAGCCGCTGGTCAAGCTCACCAAGGACGACCTGCTCGAGGTCGTGCGCGCACACGCCGAGGACGGCGTGGACTTTATGACCATCCACTGCGGCATCAACAAGTCGGTCATCAAGACCTTTAAGGAGACCGGCCGCCTCATGAACATCGTCAGCCGCGGCGGCTCGCTGCTGTTTGGCTGGATGGAGGTCACCGGCAACGAGAACCCCTTCTACGAGTTCTACGACGAGGTGCTCGAAATCTGCCACGAGTACGACGTGACGATTTCGCTCGGCGACTCCTGCCGCCCGGGCTGCCTCTACGACTCCAACGACGCCACCGAGACCGCCGAGATGATCGAGCTGGGCAAGCTGTGCAAGCGCGCTTGGGCCGCCGGCGTCCAGGTCATGGTCGAGGGCCCGGGTCACATGGCGCTCGATGAGATTGCCGCCAATATGAAGCTGCAGAAGCGCCTGTGCCACAACGCCCCGTTCTATGTGCTCGGGCCCCTGGTGACCGATATCGGCGTGGGCTACGACCACATCACCGCTGCCATCGGCGGCGCCATCTCCGCCAGCTCCGGCGCCGACTTCCTGTGCTACGTGACGCCGGCCGAGCACCTGTGCCTGCCCAACGCCCAGGACGTGCTCGATGGCCTCATGGCCACCAAGATTGCCGCGCACGCCGCCGATATCGCCAAGAAGGTGCCGCACGCCCGCGACATGGACGACAAGATGGGCCAGGCACGCCGCAAGCTCGACTGGGATGCCATGTGGAAGTGTGCTCTCGATCCGGTCACCGGTAAGAAGCGCTACGAGGAATCCCCCGCCGCCACCGAGGGCACCTGCACCATGTGCGGCAAGATGTGCGCCGTTCGCACCGTCAACAAGGTGTTCGAAGGCACGACAATCGACCTCGGCATGGAGGACTAACGCGTCATCGGAGCCGCAATCGAACACAAGGTGCTCGTCAATTGTTGACGTGTGAACATTTGCTTATATTTACGTAAAGATTGCACCGCCCGCCCGGGATCGGCATACAGCCGGCCCGGGCATCTTTATAATGCGGATTGAAGACCCATTTGAATCCGACCGAACAAGGGAGCGAACATGGATCGCAGCAAGGTACCTGCCGTCCTGTCCATCGCAGGATCCGATTCCAGCGGCGGCGCCGGCATTCAGGCCGACATCAAGACTATCACGGCGCACCGTCTGTATGCCGAGACGGCCATCACGGCCATCACCGCACAGAACACCCTGGGCGTCACCGCCGTGCAGGACATCTCCCCCGATATTGTCGCGGCGCAGATCGATGCCGTCTTTGACGATATCCGCCCCAACGCCGTCAAAATCGGCATGGTCTCCTCTGCCGAGATTATCGAGGTTATCGCCGAGCGCTTGAGCGCCTGGGATGCGCAGAATATCGTCGTCGACCCCGTCATGGTTGCCACCTCGGGCGCTCGCCTCATCGCCGAGGATGCTGCCGAGGCGCTCACCCACTGCCTGTTCCCGTTGGCGACCGTTATCACGCCCAATATTCCCGAGGCCATGGCGCTGCTCGACTACGAGGTCGATTCCGAGCGCACGCAGCAAAACGCCGCCATGCTCCTCACCCGCCGCTTTGGTTGCGCATCCCTCGTTAAGGGTGGGCATCTTGTCAACGAGGCCAACGATGTATTGGCCGAACCCGCGCCACTCGATAACGAAGGCAACCATATGGGCGATCCGCTCACCACGTGGTTCCGCCACAAGCGCATCGAGACCGGCAACACGCATGGCACCGGCTGCACGCTTTCATCCGCCATCGCCTGCGCATTGGCGCAGGGCATGGATCTTGCCGACGCCGTCAACGCCAGCAAGGCCTACCTAACGGGCGCTCTCGCCGCCGGCTTTGACATGGGCAAAGGCTCCGGCCCTGTCAACCACATGTGGCAGTACTAAATAGCCAGTAACCTGCCAAAAAAAGACAGGCTACCTTGCACCAAAAACCGTCGCAACATTCGATGAAAATCGTGCAAACGCGAAAAATCATTAAATGTTGCGACGGTTTGATTTTAGATAGCGGTCGAGCAAAGGACCAGAGCGCCTATTCGTCGGCGAGTTGAATTCCCAACAAACCCGAGAGTGCCAGCGCCTGCTCGGCATTGACCGTCAAGCCACGCAACTCATGGTAATCGCCCGAAACAACGGGCGCCGCGAATGTACAACGCGATACATCCACGCCGGAAAGCGACGTCTTAAACACATCCATACGCGTCAGGTCACAGCCATCCAGGCGTATCTGACCCAGCTTGGCACCCTGAAACGCGGCCTCGGTCAAACGCGTGTCATGCGCAGCCATGGGGCCAATGCGTCCCTCCGAAAGGTTCGCATAGCTCAAATCGCACGATGTAAACGACACGCTCGACAGACGCGCCCTGAGCAAGTTGAGCCCCGGCGCCGAGCAGTCAACGAAGTCGCAGCGGTTGAGCCAGCAGCCTTCCATGTTGCAGCGGATAAAGCGGCAACCGCGAAACACCACGTCGCGAAACGTCGAGCCGCTCCAGTCAACGCTATCGAACTCGCAAGATCGGAACACGACGCCATCGAAGGTCGCGCCGTTCGCCACGTCGCAGGCAAGATCCAAATCCTCAAAAGCGGTATTGGAGACGAGCTCATCGCCCTCGGCAAAGAGGTCGATGAGCTCGTCCATGCCCATATGGCAGCCAATCCGTTCGTTTACCCGGGCAAAACCACCACAAAGGTGCCTGCCCCCTTTGCGGTGGCTTGGGGTCGCGCTACTCACCGAGCATCTCTTGGAGCTTGGCTGCCACGGCATGTCCCAAGCTCTCGTGGCTTTCGGGCATCATATGCAGATAGTCGATATCGCCCGGCTCGGCAAACTCGGCGGCATTCAAAAAGTCGCAGCCAAACTGCTCGGCCACGTGCGCATAGTACTCGCCAAAATGTTCAGATGCCTCGACGGAACGCTCGTCAAAATCGGTCATATATACATCGGCGATCTGCGGCTTGATCTTGATAGGAGCCATCAGCAGGATGCGCGGGCAAGGCGCAGCGTCGGTCCACGGAAACGCGCGGACGGCGCGAATCAGCGCCATGGCGCCACGGGCGATATCGGAAGCTGTCACGTTAAAGACCGTCTTACAGTCGTTGGTGCCCAGCATGATCACAATGGCGTCCAGCGGCTTATGAGCCTCGAGCAGCATCGGAAGCGCGCGAATGCCGTTGAGGTTAGTGTCCAGATGGCACATGTCATCGCGTGCCGTCGTGCGGCCGTTGAGGCCTTCTTCAATTACATGCCAGCCCTCGCCTAAGTCACGTTGGACCACGCCACACCAGCGCACATCCTGCGCATAGCGCACCGCGGTACCGTCGCGCATGCCCGCCGGATCGTAACCATAGGTGTTGCTGTCACCAAAGCACAGAACGTTTTTCATCGTAAGCTCCCCACTCAATAAAAAGCCGACAGGAGCAGCCTCTCCCGTCGGCTCGGTATATCGCATCACGAGCACCGTTTACAGGTACTTGCGCCAGTCGTCGTCATCCTCGTCATCCTCGGCAGCGGTCTGAGCCTGCTCGGCGGCACGGGCGGCTGCGGCGCGGGCGGCAACCTGAGCATAGGACTCCTCGTTTTGCTCGGGGAAGTTTGCCAGCACGTGCTCGAACTTGGCGAAGTCCTCGTCCCAGCGCGTAGAGGGCACGGCAAAGAAGACCTGCTTGACCTTGAAGTCGCCCGATGCGAGCTCCTTGCGGAAGAGCTCGGCCACGGCCTCTGCGTCAAAGCCGTTGTTCTCGCAGCCCCAAGCACCCAGTACGAGCTTCTCGCGGCCAAGCTCATCGCAGATAGCAAGCACAAAGCGAATGCGGTCGCGCAGGGCGTCAAGCAAGGCATCGTCGCTCACGCGGTACTCCTGGCGAGCACGCTTGGCGTTGGGTGCAGCGGCGACGATCACGTCGGCATAGGCGTGCACATGCTTGCGCTCGAAGCGCACCGCGGGCACCACCAGCGCACGGTTGCGGTACAGCTCACAGTTGATGTTGCGGCGACGGTTCTCACCGTACCATTTACGCTGCTTATCGAGGACGTTGTACAGATACGAATCGGCGCACAGCGTGGCCTCCTGGCCCAGATAACCCTGAATATATCCACCGCCCGGATTGGTAAACGAGGCAAAGGCGAGCACGGCCATGTCGCAGAACTGCGCATAGCCGCGACCGTTATCGAGGATTGCCTGCGTGGCGGAGGCATCAAGCACAGTGACCTCGGGCAGGACCGGAGCGGGCTCCTCAGCAGGCGCGGACTCAGCTTCGGCGATTTCCTCGGCAGGCTCCTCGACGGGCTCGGGCGCCGCCTCGGTCTCGGGCGCCGCCTCGACCTCGGCAGTCTCCGCGTTCTCGACGTCCTCGGCGACCTGCTCTTCGGGGGCCACAGCAGTCTGAACCTTGGCCTTCATCGCCGCGACAAAGCCGGCGGGCATGCCGTCAAACTCGCGAACACCAGCAAGCGAACGCTCGATATCCTTGGCGCAGGCCTCGGACACAGTCATCACATGGCGCTCGGCGGCCTTGGCACGGGCCTCGCGCTTGGGATTGGGCTGACCCGCTCGGTTGGACCTGCGGTTACGGTTCCTGTTGTCGACGTCTGCCATACATGGCCACCTTTCCTGTCGCTGCCGCTATCGGCTTTTCCCATCCATGATACCCCGCCGCGCACAAAAAAGACGGCCCCGAAGGACCGCCTTTCGCATCGTTTTACCGTGTCCGGCAGGAAGCATCGCAATGCCGCGTTTTAATCGCGACGGCCGAGGATGTTCAGGATGCGTAGGAACACGTTGATAATGTCCACGAACAGATTGGACGCCATGAGCACCGCATTGGGCAGCGTAGGCGGCACCGTCGTGGCCACATAGGTGTCGTAGCCAATAAAGCCGGCAAACACCACAATCACGATCAGGTCGGTGATGGACTGCGAAACGCCCATGAACATCAGCACGATCTCGACCAGAATCGTGGCAAGCAAGATGCCAAAACCAATGCCATACACACGCTGGAAGAACTTGGGGAAGGTCACGCCCAGCGCACCAAAGACAAAGGTGATGGCGGCCGTGGCGATAAAGGCGGTGTTAATGGTAGGCAGGTCGTAGTTGGCAAGACCAAACGACGCCGTCAGGCCAAAGGTGCTCGCAAAGACCACGTAGCCCACGAGCGACAGGCCCACGGACTGTTTGCTGGCAGCAGCCGACATCATGACCATGCCAACGATGGTCAAAATAAATGAGCCAAAGACCAGCGGCAAAGCGGCGCCGCTCATCATCATGCGCGCAAATGACATGGTGCTCGTAAAGTAAGCACCGGCGCCCATGGCGCAAAAGCCCAAAAAGATCAGAGCAGACATGACAAGGTTGTACGCGCGCGGCGACATCTCCTTGGCACGGCTTGCGCCGGTCTCGATGGGGCCATTCTGATAGCCCTGGATATCGTTCATACTTTCGTCCTTTCAAAAAGCACCGCGACGGCGCCGTAGCTGACAAGTTTCCTGCCATTGTACCCGAACGCCACGCGTTCTTACCTGCGGCGCTCGCCCTCGAGCGTACGATCAAAAGCCCAGACCCACCAACGCATCACGTGCGCCTGCGAGCCGTCCGCCCGCTCACGCGTTTGGTCCTCTAGATACAACTCGGTCGCATGTCCGCCAAAACGTACCTTATAGGTTGCCGTACGAATGCCGTGAACCGTCAGGCCAAAACCGGTGGACGAGACAATCTCGTCAATCGTAAAGCAGCGACCGTCAACCCAGCAGACGGTAACCGGCACAACCTGTCCGCCCGCGAGAATGCGAGCCACGACGTCCACATACTGCTTGTGCACGCGCCGAGTTTTGCCGTCTGTCTGTCGATATTCCATGGCCCCTATTATCGAACGCATGTTTGCATGTTGTAAAGCGAACAGACTGTGGTTTTGGAGTGTCGGAGCAAACGCACGCGTCCGCATGGCGTGTTAGCAAAAAGAACGACCGCGGTCAACAGGGCTAATATTCAATTTTAGTACCAAAAAATTCACTTCTCCCATCAGAACTCCGTAAAGAAACCCGCAGGAGGTGATACGATTTATCATGTTTTTGTAACGAGTCTGCAAATATCGAGAAAGCCCATATATGGACGTAACGTTCTCAACCTTCCTCGGCCAGCTTGTGTCGAACCCAGTCCTTGCCGTCACCGTGATCCTCGCGCTCGGCGCCATCTTCGTCAACGGATGGACCGACGCGCCCAACGCCATCGCGACCTGCGTCACCACGCGCTGCATGCCCGCCCGCGCCGCCATCCTCATGAGCGCCGCATTCAACTTCTTGGGCGTGCTCATCATGACGCACTTTAACGCGAGCGTCGCCAACACCATCTCACATATCGTCGACTTTGGCGGAAACAGCACCATGGCACTCGCGTGCCTCTGCGCGGCGCTCTTCTCCATCGTCGTCTACGGCGCCACAGCGTCGCGTTTTGGCATCCCCACCTCGCAAAGCCACAGCCTTATCGCCGGCCTGACCGGTGCTGCCATCGCCCTCGGCGGCGCGAACAGCGTCAACGTCCACGAGTGGATGAAGGTCATCTACGGCCTGGCGCTCTCCATCGGTCTGGGCTTTGTCATGGGCTGGATCCTGTGCAAACTCGTCTCGATTCTTTTCGCCGCCGCCAACAGGCGACGTGCCAATGTCTTCTTTAAATACGCTCAGATCGCGAGTGCTGCGGCCATGAGCTTTATGCACGGCGCGCAGGATGGACAGAAGTTCATCGGCGTGCTCTTTTTAGGTGTCGCCTTCGCCAACGGCCAGACTAGCGTCGGCGACGCCGGCATCCCCATCTGGATCATGCTGCTGTGCTCGGCCACTATGGGTATCGGCACCAGCGTGGGCGGCGAGCGCATCATCAAGTCCGTCGGCCAGAGCATGGTTAAGCTCGAGAAGTATCAGGGCTTCTCTGCCGACCTCGCAGGCGCCGCGAACCTGCTGCTTGCCACCCTTACCGGCATCCCCGTGTCCTCCACGCACATCAAGACCTGCGCCATCATGGGCGTCGGTGCCGTCAAACGCCTCTCGGCCATCAACTTCGGCGTCGTCAAGGACATGATGTTCACCTGGTTCTTCACCTTCCCCGCCTGCGGACTCATCAGCTTTGTCATGGCCAAGCTGTTCATGATGTTCCTCTAGCCACACCGAGCGTCCATCCGGACCGCAAAACTTCGCCCACCCGTCTTCGCCTCGAAAGGACCCACTCATGGCAAAGAAACCCGATTCGTTCTACTTTGACAACTACGTCGCCTGCGCCGACCTTGCCGTCCAGGCCGCCGAGCTGCTTACCAAGATTTTCGAGAACTTCGATCCCGCGAAGATTCACGATATGCTCGACAAGATGCACGCGATCGAGCATGCGGCCGACAAGAAGCACCATGAGCTTGAGGACGCCCTGCTCACGGCCTTTATCACCCCGCTTGAGCGCGAGGACCTGGATCTGATGAGCTGCTCGCTCGACACCGTGCTCGACCGTATCGAGGGCGTCGTGCAGCGCGTCTACTTCACCAACATCCAGAGCATCCATCCCGACGCCATCGTCATCGCCCACAAGGTGACCGACGCCTGCCGCGCCATGAAGGACCTGATGGTCGAGCTGCCCAACTACCGCAAGTCCAAGACGCTGCGCGAGCTCGTCATCCAGATCAACACCATCGAGTCCGAGGCCGACGAGCTCTATATCAACGCCATGCGTAACCTGCACGTTAACGGCAAGGACCCGCTCGAG
>CABMPS010000039.1 GCA_902388545.1 uncultured Collinsella sp. | reverse complement strand
CAAGAGCTCCGAAGATACCGAGGCTTCCACCACGCTCGACGCCAAGGCATTCGACAAGCTCGTCGACAACGGCCCCAAGGCCGATGACGATGTCATCGCCGCCAGCACCTGGGCCACGGCCGTCAAGGACGCCGGCGTCTTTAAGATCGGTGGCGTTCAGACCTCCACGCTCTTCTCCCTCCTCAACGAGAAAGACGGTCAGACCCGTGGCTTCGATGCCGGCATCGCGCAGCTTCTGTCCAACTACATCCTGGGCGAGAACAAGGTCGAGATCACCCAGGTGACCTCGGACACGCGCGAGTCCGTCCTGCAGAACGGACAGGTCGACGCCGTCTTTGCCACCTACACCATCACTGACGAGCGCAAGAAGCTCGTCTCCTTCGCCGGTCCCTACTACTACACCCAGCAGGCCATCCTGGTGCTCGCCGACAACGACGACATCAAGAGCGTCGACGACCTGGCCGACAAGAACGTCGCCGTCCAGTCCGGCTCCAACGGCCCCGCCATCCTGGAGGAGTTCGCCCCCAAGGCCAGCCAGCAGGAGTTCAAGACCGACGAGGAGGCCCGCCAGGCACTCCAGCAGGGTCGCGTTGACGCCTACGTCATCGACAACAACATGCAGCAGAGCGCCCTGGTCCGCGAGCCCGGTAAGTACAAGATTGCCGGCAAGCCCTTCGGCAGCAAGGAGCCCTATGGCATTGGCCTGCCACTCGATTCCGACGGTGTCGCCTTTGTCAACGACTTCCTTAAGAAGATCGAGGATGACGGCACCTGGACCGAGCTGTGGCAGATCTGCATTGGCGACCGTACGGGCGACACCAATGTTCCCGAGCTGCCCGAGATCGGCGCCTAGGCAGCGAGCCTAGTAACGGCCGCTACGAAACCATACGGAAACGCACGATGCGCTTTATTGCGCTAAACTGTTTCCTCACTGAGTTGTCGGGGCTTCCGTACTCACGGGAGCCCCTTTCCTTACCGGCGGGAGGTCCGCATGAGTCTCTCCGAGCTCTGGTCGCTCTATGGCCAGAACTATATCGACGCGCTGCTAGCAACCTGGGGCATGACGCTTGAGTCGTTTGCCATCGCCATGGTGCTGGCCGTCGCCGTCACCGTGATGCGCGTGTCGCCGCTCAAGCCGCTGCGCGTCTTTGGCGACCTGTATGTCCAGGTCTTCCGTAACATCCCCGGCATCGCGCTGCTCATTATCGTCGTCTACGCGCTGCCGCCGCTCAAGGTCGTCCTGCCCTACCGCACCTGCGTTATCGTCGCCACAGTGCTCTTGGGTTCTGCCTTTGGCTCCGAGAACTTTATGAGCGGCATCAACACCGTCGGTGTCGGCCAGGTGGAAGCCGCCCGCTCGCTGGGCATGAGCTTCAGCCGTATCCTCGCCAAGATCGTGATTCCGCAGGCGCTGCGCTCGAGCGTGCTGCCCATGACCAACCTCTTTATCGCCGTCATGCTCACCACCGCGCTCGGCAGTCAGGTGCCGCTTAAACCGCAGGAGCTCACCGGCGTGGTGAGCTACATCAACACGCGCTCGCTCGGCGGCGTCGCCGCGTTCTTCATCTCGGCGCTCGGCTACCTGGGCACGGCCTTTGTGGTGAGCCACATTGGCAACTATATCGATAAGAAGGTGAGGATCCTCCGATGAGCAAGCACTCCACCTCTGCGCTCACCATGCGCGATGCGCTCTACGAGGCTCCCGGCCCCAAGATGCGCGCCAAGATTCGCGTCGGCACCGCCATCTCACTTGTTGCCGTGGCCGCGCTCATCGCTCTGGTACTGCAGCGCTTTTATGTGACCGGCCAGCTTTCGGTCCATTACTGGTACTTCTTTACGCACCTCACCACCTGGAAGTTCCTGCTTGCCGGTTTTGAGGGCACGGTTAAGGTCGCGCTCACCGCCGGCGCCATCGCGCTGGTACTGGGCTTAGCCCTCATGCTCGGCCGTACCAGCGACATCAAGCCGCTGCAGCTGGTCTGCCGCGTGCTCACCGATTTCTTCCGTGGCGTGCCGAGCCTGCTGTTCATCTACTTCTTCTTTTTGGTGCTGCCTCAGTACAAGATTTCACTGCCGTCGTTTTGAATGCTCACGCTTCCCGTCGCGCTCGCTGCAGCCGGCGTACTTGCCGAGATCTTCCGCGCCGGCGTCAACGCCGTGCCGCGTGGTCAGGTCGAGGCAGCCCAGGCGCTCGGTCTCTCCAAGGCCAAAATCACCTTTAAAATCGTATTGCCCCAGGCGATTCGGTTTATCATTCCGTCGTTGATTTCGCAGCTCGTGGTCGTAGTCAAAGACACCACCGTCGCCTATGTGGTGAGCTACCCCGACCTCATGCAAAATGCCCGCGTGCTCATTACCAACTACGACGCCCTCGTGTCGGTCTACCTGGTTATCGCGGTCATCTACATCCTCATCAACGTCGCGATCAACAAGGCCGCTGTCTACGTTTCGCACAAGACCGGCGCGACGATCATCCGCTAACGCTTTTACCATTTCGAGTCATAAGGAGCCGAGCACCATGGCACAGAGCACCTCTTCCACCGGCAATCAGCCGCTGATCGAGCTCAGGCACGTCGATAAGCACTACGGCGACCTGCACGTTCTCAACGACATCAATCTCTCGGTCGACCGCGGCGAAGTCGTCGTGGTGATCGGCCCCTCGGGCTCGGGCAAGTCGACCATGTGCCGCACCATCAATCGCCTGGAAACCATCGACTCGGGCGAGATCCTCATCGAGGGCGAGCCCTTGCCGCAGGAAGGCAAAGACCTTGCCCGCATGCGTGCCGAGCTGGGCATGGTGTTCCAACAGTTCAACCTGTTTGCACATATGACGGTACTGCAGAACGTCATGCTGGGACCGGTCGATGTGCTGGGCGTATCCAAGGAGGAGGCTCGTGAGCGCGCCATGGACCTGCTGAGCCGCGTGGGCGTGGCCGAGCAGGCCGACAAGGTACCCGCACAGCTTTCGGGCGGCCAGCAGCAGCGCGTGGCCATCGCCCGTTCTCTTGCCATGCAGCCCAAGGCCATGCTCTTCGATGAGCCCACGAGTGCCCTTGACCCCGAGATGATCAATGAGGTGCTCGAGGTCATGGTGCGCTTGGCGCAGCAGGGCATGACGATGATCGTCATTACGCACGAGATGAACTTTGCCCGCCGCGTGGCCGACCGTGTCGTGTTTATGGCCGATGGCCAGATCGTGGAAACCGGCACGCCCGATGAGTTCTTCGACCATCCCCAGACCAAGCGCGCCCAGGACTTCCTCAACTCCATCAAGGGCCACTAACCAGCCACCCCGTGGGACAAATCCATCGGAAGCGTTGTCCCACGTCTCTCATGCGCCCTGTCACCTTTAGATTCGAAAGCAACACCTATGATCGGAACTCGCAGTTCATCGCCCTACACCCCACATGTCGACGTCGCCCCCGCCGACCGCCCACTCATCCTCGTCGCGCCGCGTTGGGAAGAGGCAAAGCCGTTTTTAAGCGAGACGCTCTCCCCCAACGAGGAGATTGCCAGCGTCTTTGTCGATGCCATCCTTGCCGCCGGCGGCCTGCCGCTGCAGATGTCCATCACCGAGGACATTGAGGTCATCCGCCATTACGTCGATATCGCCGACGGTATCGCTATTCCCGGCGGCCCGGATGTCAACCCCAAACGCTGGGGCGATGATCGACCCTACGACCCCACCCTCTGCTGCGAGATCCGCGATTGCTTTGAGTTTAAGCTGGTCGGCGAGGTGCTCCGCGCCAAAAAGCCGCTCTTTACCACCTGCCGTGGCACGCAGTTGCTCAACGTCGCCACTGGCGGCACCCTGTGCATGGACGTGCCGAGCCTGGGCGCTCGCGAGGGCCGCACGCAGTGGCGCCATACCCACGTGCTCAACGACCCCGTGCATCCCGTCGAGGTCGTGCCGGGCTCGCTGCTCGACCGCGCGCTTGGCGGCCACAGACTGATCCAGACCAACTCAGCACATCACTGCTGCGTCGATCGTCTGGGTAAAAGCACGCGCTTGGTCGCCAAGGCAACCGACGGTATTCCCGAGTGCATCGAGGTCGAAGGCCAACCATTCTGTCTAGGCGTGCAATGGCATCCCGAGTACACGTGGAAGACGCTCGAAACCGACTTTAACCTGTGGAAGTCGTTTGTCGAGGCGGCGGCAAAGGTAAAGCAGGCCCGCTAGCTCGCGAACCACTCAGGTTAAAGCCTCCTAAGCCGGGGGGGCGGACACCAGCTACGGTGCCCGCCCCCCCTGTATTTGATATGCTCGGTATGATTATCCCTCACAAACAATCAAAGAAATCTCGACCGCAATCGGTCGACGGTAAAGCAGATGGCAAAAACGCTTGCTACGTTTATGAGGCAGTCAATTAAAATCGAAACGCATTGACTATCCTCCAACGGGGTCACGCCGCAAATCCACATGAGCATCGAGGACGGAAACGGAAGCATGGAATTGGCTCCGACCTGTATGTAGATCGTTACGACGTTGACAAGCAACAGCATGCCAATTGGACCGAAGCCGGATCCAAAATAGGAAACAACGATAACGCAAGAGACCACGTATGCAAGGCAGACCGCACTCGCCAGAAGAAGTCGATCGCAAAACATATTCAGGTTGAAATACTGTTGAGCATCCAAAACGATTGCGCAGTTAAGACAGTACAAAACGACACTTGACAGGATAAACGCGCCCAATAGGGCGAAAGAAGACAGCATCGCTCGCGCAACGGTAACGCACGCCCGCTTCCCTCCCCGAGCCTCCGACAGCCCCCACGGTTCCTCGACAAAGCCCGAACTGACAAAGCGCGGCACAATACAAGCCGCGATGAACGGAAAGAACAATGCATGAGCCAACGGGGCCACGTTGAACAGCAAGCCGCGAAAAACCTCTGCATTACCAAATAGAAGGGCGTCCTCTGCCGACAGTTTAAGCGTCGGGTCTGGGAAAAAGCCCAAGAAACTGCCCTCGCGGAGGCTACAGAACCACATCGGGAAAGAATTAAGCTGCAATATCACCATACACGCATAAATTGCCAGGATTAAGACGTACGTCCATTTGCTCACATGCTTCAATTCTGAATGGAGGAACCTTTTAATCTGACGAGCCATTGAGCACACCTCCGACACGACAGGTCACGAGAGCGTAAATCAATACCGATAGACAGCCAGCTGCCACGCCATATCCCAGAAGCGTCAGCTGCCCCATATCGCTATACCCAAGGGCACATCCGGCTCCAAGGTACGGCCCCGGAAGGAGGAAGATCCATCGCAAGGATGGTGTAGGCACCTGAAGGAAGGCTCCGTAGAGCGTCAGGCTCATGACAAATCCAATTATTATTGCAGCCCCGCTCAATACAGCGCTGCCTGTAATCCGATAGATGGTCACCGTCTCCAGCGCAACCGATATCACCAATACGGCGTTGACTATCATTGCAGGCAAAAATGAAGCCAGCATGTCGTGCGCGCAGTTTTGCCCTCCACGTGCTATGGCTATTGCAAACAAAAGAAGGCAAAGCGCACTATATGCTGCGCCAATTATTAAAGCAGACGAAAATGCATGGGCTAGAGCCCCATGAAAGCGGTTAAGACCTCTTGCCAAAGAAATTCGGCAGCCCTCTTCATAGCTGCGCTCCTGTAAAATCGCCAGGCAAACGATGAGTGGAACGAACAGAGAGGTGCCGGCAAAAGCACTGCGCACAAGGGACTCATCGGGTGCAGAAAGATCGATTACATTCCAGAAGAAACCAATATCCTCCCCAAAAACGCTATTGCCAAAGGCGAGCAACGTTGTTCCGTTTTTTAGAAAGACACCGAAGAGAAGGCCGAACGCCAGCATAAGCGCAAGACCAAACTTCGCCGGAAATATCCTGTGCAAACGCATCATATCTGCCTTTATGGGATGGATCGCCCGCTTCATAGCGAGACCACCTTCACCAAGCGCCTGTAATACTCTTTTAGGGACGACGCCTCATCCCTTATGACGTCCATCGATTCCTTTTTTATCAGTTCGCCGTCATGAATAAACAGGCAGCTTGTTGCAACCGATGCCAACTCATCCAAATCATGGCTAGAGATGAGCATGGTCTTACCCTGCTCTCGATTCAATCGACCGATAAGGGCCCATATACTCTCGATGCCCAACGGATCCAATCCATTTGCCGGCTCATCGAAAATTAGTACGTCGGTGTCGCCCAACAAAGCCGTAGCTATATCCAGTCGCCGTTTCATTCCCAGAGAAAAACTGCTCACGCTCTTTTTCTCATCGGCATCCAGTCCAACTAGGCTCAAAACGCGAGGAATCTCACAATTCTCATCAAGCCCCCATTCCGCACATCGAATCCGAAGATTTTCAGCCGCGCTGAGGGATTGGTATGCTCCGCTGGAATCTGGTACATAGCCGACACGCGTCCGCATCAGGCTCAGCTCTTTTTTTGATTTGCCTCCGAAGAGTTCCACGCTTCCCGACGATGGCTCACAGAGGCCCAGCACTATTTTAATAAGCGTGCTTTTGCCCGCCCCGTTTGCGCCAACAAGGGCGCAAAGCTCAGACTGATCTACCTCGAAGGAAACGTCATGCAACACACGCCGTTTTCCATAGCGCTTCGACACCTTCGATAGCTTTATCGCTGATGCGTTCATATCGTTCCTCCTTTCTTTTATCGTTCATTCTTGCAGTTATTGTTTGTCGATAACTGATATTTGTCAAGATAATTAATAAAGAAAGGGCCCGTGTTAGACACGGGCCCCATCGCACTGATATTTCGTTTTAGCTGTTCACTTTATGCTACTCGTCGCTCAAATCGACAGCGAAGACTGATGTCGGAAGTGACGCCTCGTTGCCTCCGCCATCCCGCATCTGCCTCACGACATTTTTTGCGCGTTCGACAATAAGCTCCTCAAGCTCTTTCTCGCTCACGCGCTGAATAATATCTCCCGGTTGACAATCAAGCTCATCACAGATTTCGAGAAGCGTCTTAAGGCGAATAGCTTTTATCTTTCCGTTTCTAAGCTTTGAAATATTAGCCGGAGTATGCCCCGTCGCCCGAATCAGATCAGCACTGGTCTTTCCGGTCTTAAGCAGCTGCGTCTCAAGCTCGATGATGAGATAGCTCATGTTTCCTCCTACACAAGCTCGTCAGACTGCTCTTGGAGCAGCGAAGCATAACTCCAGATCGCCGAGATAAACAAACAGACAACTGCGCCGATAAACGACCCCGCATCAAAGGTAGCGCCTTGGCAAATCTCAATAACGAAGGAATGAGGCACGATGTAAAGCTCCAGTCCGCCAATGGTGAGATTGACTGATCCATAGGCACCAACAAGCGAAACCGCGGCGTTAACAGCAAAGGCAAGCGCGAGAACACGGATAAGCCGCACATGCGTCTTGGTAAAGGGCGAGACGCCTCGCGAGATGTTACGGCTGATCCCGCACAAAACGACAAGCGAAATACCCACGACGAGTGCCAGGCACAGCCCGCTTGGGATAACGATGCTCCCGCCATCGAGAAGCGTCACGACACCGAAAGAATCGACAGAAACAACGTTTGCAACCGCATACCAGATCACGTAAACAACCAACGCGGCAAAAGCGACGAGCATCCCTGCAAAAACGGTTGCCATGCAAAAACCAAGCTTCCTGATTTTTTCGCCCGCCTTGGCCATACGCTGAACGCTGTTGGACATACACTCACCCTCATCGACTCTATCGTTATTCGAACAGTTTATCGAACAACGATATGGATTGCATGCGGAAAGCCCCGCCAGTGCGCATAGGCCATTCACTAATCAGAAGAGATGAGCGTGGATTTTTGGACACGTATCGAACGAGCGTGGATAATCTCCCACTTTGAGGCCGCCACCGGGCCTAAAACGGGAGATTATCCACGCTCATAGTCATCAAGGCTCACAGCCTCTTACTCGGCCGCCTCGCGCAGGGCCGACATCGTAGCCGCATATTGCTGCTGCAACGCATGCATTCCCTCGCGAGCGCCGTCAACGGCATCGGCGCCGCGCAGCGCTTCGGTCACCACGACCGCCGGCTCGTACAGATTATCGAATCCCAGGTTCTGGCTCACGCCCTTGAGCGTGTGCGCTGCCATAAACGCACCTTCGGCGTCTCCTGCCGCCATGGCGGCCTCCAGCTTGTCCATGCTCTCGTCATCCAAAAACTTGAGGGCAAAGCGGGCAAGCATTTCCTCGCCCATCAGCCGAGCGCACGCGTCATCATAATTAGCGCCGATCTTCTCATACGCCTCACGCATGGAAATCATGGATTAAAACTCCTTTGGTCAAACTAAATCGTGGGAAACGCGACAACGTCGGCGGGGCGTGCCAACGTCTCGGCAATACGGTCTTGCACCTCGAGCAGGCAATCGAGCAGCAGCGGGTTAAAGGTGCCGCACTTACCGTCCAGGATCATCTGGATCGCCTCCTCGTGCGGGATAGCGTCCTTGTACACGCGCACGCTCGTCAGTGCATCGTACACGTCAGCCACCGAAACCACCTGCGCGGCGATGGGAATTTCGTCGCCCTTAAGGCCATCGGGATAACCCTTGCCGTCCCAGCGCTCGTGATGCCAACGCGCAATCTGGTACGCATATTCCATAAGCGCATTGCCGGCGTGATGGCTGCCCAGCTCGAGCAGCATGTTGGCGCCAATCGTGGTATGCGTCTTCATAATCTCGAATTCCTCGGGCGTGAGGCGCCCGGGCTTGTTGAGGATCGCATCGTCAATCGACATCTTGCCGATATCGTGCAGCGCCGAAGCCAGGGCGATCGTGGAGCGTTCCTCATTGTCGAGGGAGATCGTGCCGCTACGCTGGACCAGATAGCCAAGCAGCAGCTCGGTCAGCTTTTCGATGTTCGTAACGTGCCTACCGCTCTCGCCGTTGCGAAGCTCCATGACGCCGGCCATGATGTCGATGAGCATGCGACTGTTCTTGACGCGCTCGTTGTACTGTTGGGACAGCAGGTTCGTCAGGCGGCGCTGTTTGGCGTACAGGCGGATGGTGTTGCTTACGCGGCGGCGCACGACACGGGAGTCAAACGGGCGGTTGATATAGTCTGAGGCGCCCAGCTCGTACGCGCGCAGAACCGCATCATCGGAATCTTCGCTCGAAATCATGATGACAGGCAGATTATCGATACCCGATCGGCGCGACAGATCGGCCAGCACCTCAAAGCCGCTTATGCCCGGCATCACAATGTCCAGCAGCACGAGCGACAACTCATCGCCATAGCGGTCGACCATGTCGAGCGCCGCACGACCGTTATCGGCCTCGAGGATGCAATGCTCGTCCTTGAGCATCTCGCTGAGAATGGCTCGGTTCATCTCGGAGTCATCGGCGATAAGCACCAAAGGCTTTTCGCTTTGGAAGGCCTCGATGGAATCGGCATCGGTCACGACCGTACCGGCTTTTGCCTTAGCGCGGCTCAGTAACTGAGCAGCGCGGCCAACGCCCTCATCGACCGTCTCGCCATGAATGCGAACGCCACCAACACATGCCGTCAAGCTCACGTACTCATGGCCCGGAATAATCGTGGAATGAACGGCATCGGACACCTGATGCAAGCGACGGGTGAAGTCATCGGAGGGAATATTGGGCATGACAACCACAAACTTGTCGCAGCCATAGCGCACAAGCTCGTCAGTCGAACGGATTCCGCTGCGTATGGCTGTCGCCACAGCACCGAGCGCAAGGTCGCCGGCATGACGGCCACACGTATCGTTGAAGGCCCTAAAATCATCAACGTCGATCATCGCAACGCTGGCATTCATGCGGGCGCTGCGAAGCTTTTCCTCGTAATATCGGCGATTGCGCACGCTCGTCAGCACGTCGGTGTAGACAAGGTCCTCTTCCGCGGCCTCTTGCTCATCAATCGGACGCACCATCAGCAAGACGTGAGGCTCGCCCTCGACCTTCAGAGGGCGTAGACGGGCGTGGTACTCAGTGCCATCATTGAGCAGTTGCTCCGACACCTCATCGGAGTCTGCCAAAGCCTCAAGACTCGACTGACGCAGACAAGGGCAGCGATCGCCGGCGAGCAAGCAGTTAGGCTCACTCTTAATCTGATCGGCCGACAGTAAACGCACCACGGGGTAGGTCTTCGCGACGTGGGCGACCTCGACGGCAGCCTCCTCGTCGGTTAGATTGACCTCGTGATTATTGAGCATATGGGGCCCTTTCGATAGTTTCGCATGGAGCGGTGGGTTCCAAATGTTACAAGGGTAACACCTTGTCGATGCAGGTAAGTACGTGAATGCTGCCACATTCTTATGAGTTGGCAGACGGCGCGATTGAAGCCGCAGACGCGAGGTTTTGAGCACGTTTGTTAATACGGCCGAAACGTTTGCGGATGAAGCCTGCTTTGGCTATTGCGGATGCTAGAGCCCCAGGATGCCACGGACAGCCCGGGCAGCCGCTGCCGGGCGATCGCGCAGACCGTTATGCGCGCCCGGGATCGTCACGAGAGGGCAATCGAGATATTCGGCAGCCGCTCGCGTGCCAGCCTCGCGGGGCGTGCCAATCGAGAGCTCGCCTAGGAGCACGGCGGCCACCGTTTTCGACGCGCGAACGCTATCCCAATCGGGAACGCAGGTCATAGTAATCCCGTATTCGTTTGCCATGAAACTGCGGCCGTTGCGCAGGGCATGCTTGGCTTCTGCCTCGGTCGTTCCAGGAGCCTCGGGGTCCAAGTCGCCGAGGGCTCCCAAGAAAAGCCGGAGCGCCCTTGAAACCTTTCCAGCCGCAATCATATCGAGCAAAACCGGAGCTGCGCCCATGCCGACGCCTTCGGCCGACACAGCCGGCTCATGCAGAATCGCACGGGCGACGAGATGGGGCTCGGTGCGAAGAAGCTCCAGCGCCACCAACGTACCGGCGCTATGCGCAAGCACATTTGCCGGAGCGCCAACGCGTTCGATCACGGCTTGCAGATCGGCGGCCTGAGCGGCAAGATCATAGCCGCCGTCTGCCGCATCGCTGCTGCCACCACAGCCGCGGCGGTCGTAGGCAATTACGCGGTAGTTGCGACTGAGCTCACAAGCGATGCCGTCGAAAAATGTGCCGTCGACACAAGCGCCGTGCACGCACACCAAGGCAGGAGCATCAGGCGACACATCCGGGTCGGCATATTCGCGACAGGCAATCGTGGTGCCCGCATTCTCGACCGTAAAATCCATGTTGTGCCCCCATCATCAACGCTCATCCAGTTGCACGTCAGTGCGGTTGGATGGACCCGCATTGCCTTACGCCTTGTTAACAGATTAACTGTACCCGACCCAAGGCTTTTCATGGCACGGCATCATGAGCGACGTGAAAAAACGAAACTTGTAAAGCAAGAGCCCGCACCTTGCTTTGGAGCCGATGCTATGCTTAGGCACAATTGTCTTGAGGAGCATATGCCTATGTCTACGTTTTTGAATGCCAGCCCCATCTTTGGGCCCGTTCGCAGCCGTCGCCTTGGTCTCTCGCTCGGCGTCAACATGATGCCGGCCAGCGGCAAAATCTGCACGTTCGACTGCATTTACTGCGAAAACGGCCTCAACGCCGAGCGCCCCTGCCATGAGCCGTATAACACGGCTGCCGTGGTACTCGAAGCGCTCGAGGCAAAGCTGCGCGAGATGGCAGCCGAGGGCGAGCTCCCCGATGTAATCACCTTCGCAGGCAACGGCGAGCCCACCGCCGCACCGGAGTTTCCACGGGCCATCGCCGGCGCCGTCGCACTGCGCGACGAGCTTGCCCCAAACTCCAAGATCGCCGTGCTCTCCAACGGCACACGCGCCGACCGCCCCGAGGTGCACGACGCGCTCATGATGGTCGACGACAACATTCTTAAGCTCGATACCGTCGACCCGGCGTTTATCCAGCTGCTCGACCAGCCTGTTGGCCCCTACAACGTCGAACACCAGATCGAGACGTTCGCAAGCTTTGACGGTCACGTTATTATCCAGACGATCTTTTTGACCGGCGAGTATCAGGGCAAGCTCATCGACAATACCGGCGAGGAGTATGTTGCCCCCTGGCTCGCGGCGCTTGAGCGCATTCGTCCGCAGGAGGCGACCATCTACACGGTCGCGCGCGAGACACCAGTCGCCGGCCTTGCCAAAGCAGCGCCCGAGGTGCTCGACGCCATTGCCGCGCGCGTGCGCGCCCTCGGTATTCCCTGCCAGGTGAGCTACTAGCAAAACCACGCAGCAGCTAGTGCCCGCCATCCCGCCCCATCAGTTGCGGTGATATAGTTCCTATTTGTGCTGTTAAACCGCTTAAATCGGAACTATATCACCGCAACTTTTATGGCCGCGTGGGTGGGCTATACTAGCTGCGAATGAAAGGAAGTTAGCCATGTATGACAAAGGACCCGTGCCCGGCCGCAACGACGCTTGCTGGTGCGGCAGCGGCAAGAAATACAAGAAATGCCATAGCGCCTTTGATGAGCGCCTCGAGCGCTTGTGGGAAGAAGGCTGGGAGGTTCTGCCTCGCACGCTCTACAAGACTCCCGCCGATATCGAGGGCATCAAGCGCTCGGCAGCCATCAACGTGGGCGTGCTCGATTATGTGGGCGAGCATATCGCCGCAGGCATGACCACCAACCAGATCGACCAGATGATCTACGACTACACCGTCGAGCACGGTGGCACGCCGGCCGACCTCAACTACGAGGGCTACCCCAAGAGCGTGTGCACCTCGATCAATGATGTGGTCTGCCACGGCATTCCCTGCGATACGGACGTGCTGCACGAGGGCGACATCATCAACGTGGACTGTTCCACGATCCTAGACGGCTACTTTAGCGACTCGAGCCGCATGTTCTGCATCGGCGAGGTCTCGGCCGAGCGCCAGCGCCTGGTCGATGTCACCCGCGCCAGCGTGGAAGCGGGTCTGGCGGCCGTCAAGCCATGGCTGCCA
>CABMPS010000038.1 GCA_902388545.1 uncultured Collinsella sp. | reverse complement strand
GCGGGCCGAGGCGGATGCGATTGCGCCCGTTGCGCGTGCCGTTGAGGTGCTGCCCTTTGAGGACGTTGCGGTGGATAGCGGTGCGTCGCCGGAGTTGGTGGGGTCGGCGGGGCCGGCAAAGCGCGAGGATTTTGCTCGTATGGTCTTTGCCTGGGAGCTGATGGATGTGGGTCCGCGCGATGAGCGAGATCTGTCCGATACAACGGTGGTGCTCGACGAAGTGTGCCGCGCGGGCGACGCCGAGCGGACTCGGGCGCTTATGCAGCGTGCCGGGCGCGTCGTCTGCCGCAATCTGGGACAAGTGGCGATGGCCCGCGAGCTGGGCACAACGTTTGACGTGGCGGCGCCGGTGTTCTGTGCCAATCGGGCCACGCTTACCTGGCTGCGCGGACTCGGTGCGGGGCGGGTGTGCTTGTCGGCCGAGTTGCTCGGCAATGATGCGGAGCGTGTTGCCGAGCTTGCCGCTTGCCCCGGTGTCTTGGGGCCTGTCGATGCCGACCGTCCCGAGCTCATGGTGTGCGAGCACTGCTTGCTGACTGCCGAGGGCGCCTGCGCCACGGATGCAACGGGGCAGGTCCGTTGCCGTGACTGCTCGCGCCGTCAGCAGGCGCGCTTTTTGGTCGAACGTGACGGCACGCGTTTGCCGGTCGTTATCGACGCGTGCGGCAGGACGAGGATTTTCCTGTCGTAGGTGCCGCGTCGCGCTGTTTTGGTTATTATTAGTGGGTTTATGAACTTCCAGCACCGCCGTATCCGGTGAGGGTGCTATAGCAAAAGGAGGATACCCAATGCTGTCTGTTGACGAGCAAATGCGTATCATCACCTCGGGTGCAGCGCAGATCGTCCCCGAGGCCGACCTTCGCAAGAAGCTTGAGAAGGGCGAGCCCCTCAACATCAAGCTCGGCGTCGATCCCACCAGCCCCGACCTGCACCTGGGCCATGCCGTGCCCCTGCGCAAGATGCGTCAGTTCCAGGACCTGGGCCACAACGTCACCCTTATCATCGGCAACGGCACTGCGCTGATCGGCGACCCCTCGGGCAAGAACTCCACCCGCCCGCAGCTTTCGCAGGAGCAGATCGAGGCCAACGCCGAGACCTACGTGAGCCAGGCCATGAAGATCCTGGACCCCGAGAAGACCACCATCGTGCACAACGGCGACTGGATCCTTTCGATGGACCTGGCCGGCCTGCTGCAGGTGTGCTCCAAGTTCACCGTCGCCCGCATCCTCGAGCGCGACGACTTTACCAAGCGCTACCAGTCCCAGACGCCGATTGCCCTGCACGAGTTCCTGTACCCTGTGATGCAGGCCTTCGACTCCGTGCAGATCAAGGCCGACGTCGAGATGGGCGGCACCGACCAGCTCTTTAACCTGCTCGCCGGCCGCGAGCTCATGGAGAAGATGGGCATGGAACCGCAGATCGCGCTCACCATGCCGCTGCTCGAGGGCACCGACGGCGTCCGTAAGATGTCCAAGTCCTACGGTAACTACATCGGCCTGACCGATGCTCCCAAGGATATGTTCGGCAAGACCATGTCCATCCCCGACGAGATGATTGGCAAGTACTATCGTCTGGCCAGTTCGCTCACCCCGGCCGAGGTCGACAAGATCGATGCCGCCCTGGCCGATGGCTCCGCCGACCCCTACGAGCTCAAGCGCGCTCTAGGCCGCGACCTGTGCGACACCTACCACGGTGCTGGCGCCGGCGACGAGGCTCAGGCCGAGTTCGACCGTGTGTTCAAGGAGGGCCAGCTTGCCGACTTCCCCGAGAAGCACGTTGAGCTGACCGTCAACGACGAGGGCCAGATTTACCTCGCTGGCCTGCTCAAGGACCTGGGCCTTTCGGCCAGCGCCGGTCAGGCCCGCCGCGACATCGACGGCGGCGGCGTCAAGATCAACGGCAAGGCTGTGGCTCCCAAGAGCTACAACATCGATCCGAGCGCCCTCAAGCTGGGCGACACCCTCTCCGTGGGCAAGCGCAAGGGCTTTAAGTTGGTCTAACGAGCGAGTTGACCTCACAAGTGCAATAAGGCCGCAGCCGGGAATCCCGACTGCGGCCTTTTTGGTTACGACGATCCCTTGGGGACGGAGGGATCATTTGGCGGTGCCGTTAAGCGGAAGGGGTGTTAGCGGGACTTTCTTTTGGGCATACAATGGCTATTGGCTTGCTGCGGTGAAGGTCTGTCCGCTCCGCAGCTTTTTTCTACGGTTAAAGGAGTATGTATGTCCGTTGAGGTCATGAGGTCTGTGATCGATGCTGCCGAGGGGCGCGTGCCCGTCGACACGCTGTTTACCAATGCGCAGATCGTCGACGTGTATGGCCAGCGTGTGGCGCCCGGTAGCGTTGCCGTCAAGGACGGTGTGATCGTCGGCGTGCTCTACGATGGTCGCGACGATGCTGCTGGCACCTACGAGGCAACTGAGGTCATCGACTGCCAGGGTCGCTATCTCGCTCCCGGTTTTATTGACGGGCATTTGCATATTGAGTCCTCGAACATCCGTCCCGCCGAGTATGCTCGCATGGCCGCGACGCGCGGTACTACCACCGCCATTGCCGACAGCCACGAGATTGCCAATGTTGCCGGTCTCGACGGCTTGCGCTTTATGATCGAGGACGGCCGCCGCGCACCCATCTCCATCAAGTACATGATGCCTTCGTGCGTGCCCGCGCTGCCCGACGAGCAGGCCGGTGCCGTTATTTCGGCTGCCGATATGCAGGCGTTTTTTGCCGAGCATCCGGGCGATGTTTTTGGCCTGGGCGAGATGATGAACCTGCCGGGTGTCTTTATGGCCGACCCCGAGACCTGTGCTCGCATCGATGCTGCCAACCAGACGCCGTCCAAGCAGGTCGACGGCCATGCACCGCTCGTTGCCGGCAAGGACCTTAATGCCTATGCCGCGGCGGGCATTATCGCCGATCACGAGTCGACGATTCCCGAGGAGGCGCTCGATAAACTGTCTCGTGGCATGTACGTGATGCTGCGCGAGGGCACGTGCAGCCATGACCTGGCCAATCTGTCGCCGATGCTGCTGGAGAACCCCGCGCGCGCCCGCCGCTGCTGCTTTGCGACTGACGACCGCGCCCCTTCCGATGCGCTTGCGACTGGCATGATCGACAATGCCTGCCGCGTGGCGATTGAGGCCGGTATCGACCCCGTGGTCGCTATCTCTATGGCGTCCCTCTCCACGGCCGAGGCGTTTGGCCTGGATCACGGCTGCCGCGACCCGCACGAGCTGCGTGGTGCGATTGCCCCGGGCAAGCGTGCCGACCTGCTGGTGCTCAATGACCTGACGTTTGCTACGGCTCCGCATCGAGTATATGCCGCCGGTGCTCTGGTGGCGCAGGACGGCACCTTTGTGGGCGAGATCGCTCCCGAGATGGCCGAGGTTGCGGCCCTTGCCGATGAGCTGCGCGCCTCCGTTAAGCTGCCGAAGCTTTCGCTCGACGTGTTCGACTATGCCTTTAAGCCGGGCGAGGCCGTTATCGATGTCATCCCGGGTATGGCTATCACGGGTATGGCTCGCCCCGAGAGTGCCGAGGGCCTGCGCCGCATTATGCTGATCGAGCGCCACGGCCGCGGCGTGTCGCTGCAGGCCGAGGGCGCCGACGGTGACGGCCCCGCGGGTCTGGGCTTGGTTGGCAAGCATATCGGTCGCGGCTGGGTACGCGGCTTTACCATCACGGGTGGCGCCATTGCCTCCACGATTGGCCACGACTCGCACAACGTGTGCGTGGTGGGCGACAATGCGGCGGATATGATGGCTGCCGTTGAGGCCGTGGGCCAGGGCGGCCACGTGCTGGTGCGCAACGGCGAGGTCGTGGCGCGCATTCCGCTGGCGCTCGGTGGCCTTATGAGCGAGGGCACGGCCGAGGATGTCGCCGCGCAGCACGACGACTTTATGGTCAAGGCGCGCGCCATGGGTATCGAGCCGCCGCTCGACCCCATCATGGGCATCATTTTCCTGCCCCTGCCGGTCATCCCGACGCTCCGCATCCGCCCCGAGGGCATGTTCGACGTCACGACCTTCACCTACGCCGACTAGTCATCGGGGACGTTCTTAAACGACTAGCCGTCGGGGTGGCGTGTCGCCTGACGCCGCGACCGTGAGACCTCTGGCATGTCTGAGCTATTTGCCAGGTCCTTGTAACGTTTACGCCCGCGGAGTCTTATTTGAGCTCCCTTTGGGTACGTTGGAATCGGATACACGTTCGATTCCAACAAGCCCGAAGGGAGCTTTTCTATGTTTAAACTGATTGCATCCGATATGGACGGCACACTGCTTGACGAAAACGGCCAGGTGCCTCCCGAGACCTACGAACTGATTCTGGCGCTACACGAGCATGGCGTGCATTTCGCCGCATCGTCAGGTCGTCGCTACGATCGCCTGTGCGAGTTCTTTGCGCCCGTTCGCGACAAGATGGACTTTGTCGCCGCTAACGGCGCCCAAGTCTACGCCGACGGTAAGATGGTAGACCGTGAGGTGTATTCCCACCTGGCGATTCGAAGGCTCGCCCAAGCCGTCAGGACGTTTCCCAATCTGCATCTTGCGCTCTTTGACCGAACCAAGTCCTTCCTGCTCGATGACGAGTGCAAGTTCGTGCGTGAGGTCGATAAGGACCTTCCCAATGCCGAGCGTATTTGGGAGCTGCCCGATCCCAGCGTAAATATCATCAAAGCGAGTATCTTTTGCGACGACAGTGCGGTTATGGACAGTGCGTACGTGCTACAGCGCGAACTTGGTCAGCTCTTTACTTTTGCGCCTTCGGGCAACGCGTGGATCGATGCCATGCAGCCTGGTGTATCGAAGGCCTCGGGTATCGCGCAGCTCGCGGAGCATTACGGCATTGATCGCGACGAGGTCATAGCGTTTGGCGACTCGATGAACGACTACGAGATCATTCGCTTTGTCGGCACGGGCTGCGCGATGGAAAACGCGCGCCCCGCGCTTAAGGCGGTGGCCGATCGCGTGGTGGGTTGTAACCGTGACCACGCCGTCCAGCAGGAGCTCCGTCGCGTGCTGGAGAGTCTCTCCTAATCCGGCAGATGGGGACGTTCCTTTTCTGCCGACAGTGGGGGACAGTCCTTGCAGCTTTTTCGTGAAGGCTGTCCCCAACGACTGGTCATTCAAGAACGTCCCCAATGACCAGACGATGACTAGGCAAGGGCGGTCATGATGGTGTGGGCGACGCCGTCGTGGTCGTTGTCGTATCCGGTGACGGCGTCGGCGGCCTCGCGGTCTTCGGGCTCGGCGTTGATCATGGCCATGCCGTGGCCCGCTGCCTGCAGCATGGGGATGTCGTTGATGTTGTCGCCGAACGCCCAGGCGTCGGCGAGACGCTCGCCCAGGTGCTCGCATAGCCACGTGAGGGCCGTTCCCTTGGTGGCGCCCTCACCCATGACCTCGATATTCATGGCGTAAGAACGCGTGACCTCAATGCCTCCGAGCGTGTCGAGCTCCGCCGCGATGGCGTCGCGATCGGCCGGGTCGTGCCAGTACATGGCGATGCGTTCGAGCGTCTCGACCCCGTCGATCTTACTGTCGATATCCATGTCGATCGGTGTTCGTGTGCGCTTGAGCGAAGCCGCGATGTGGGGGTCACCGCCGCAGAACTCATCCAGGCGCCCGTAAAGCGAGCGGGGGAGGAAGCACTGCCCATCCGCGAAGATATCGAAGGTCACATCGTGGCCGGCGGCGATGCGATGGACGCGATGGGCAATGCCGCGATCGAGCGGACGGCTCAAAATGCGCGTGGCGCGCGAGGCATCGTTGGGCACATCGTCGTCGAGCTGCCAGACGCTGGCGCCATTGGCGCAGACCGCGTAGTGCACGGCAGGATGGGCGAGGATGGGCTCAAAGATGCCCGACAGCGGACGTCCCGTGCAGGGCACAAATTCAATTCCGCGTCGAGCGAGTTCGTCGAGCATCGACCAGGTGGCATCGCTCATTTGCTTATCGCTCGTCAGCAGCGTTCCGTCCATATCGGAAAACACAATCATTTGATGCAGCCCTTTCTGCTGGCATAAAAAGCGTGGCCGAGGGCGGCGATGCCCTGGCCACGCTCGAGTTCTATAACGGTCCGCGTCCTAGCGGTCAGCGAGCGGCTTGTACTCCAACGGCTCGATAACCGGGCGATACGCGGGACGGATGATGCGGTGCGCGCAGAAGAGCTCTTCCATGCGGTGCGCCGACCAACCGGCCATGCGGGCGACGGCGAACAGCGGCGTAAAGAGCGTCTCGGGCACGCCGAGCATCTTGTAGATAAAGCCCGTGTACAGGTCGATGTTGGCGCAGATGGGCTTGGTCATGCCGTGGTCGCGCATGACCTGGGGTGCCAGGCGCTCGATGCGCTCGATGAGCGCGAACTCATCGCCCAGGTCCTTCTTGGCGGCAAGCGTGCGCGCGTAACGGCGGCAGACCTCGGCGCGCGGGTCGCTGAGCGTATAGACGGCGTGGCCCATACCGTAGATGAGGCCCGTGCCGTCGAAGGCCTGCTTGTCGAGGATCTTGCCCAGGTAGGCTGCGACCTCGTCCTCGTCCTCCCAGTTGGAGACATGCGCGCGGATGTCCTCGTGCATGGACACGACCTTGGCGTTGGCACCGCCGTGGCGCGGGCCCTTGAGCGAGCCGATAGCCGCGGCGTAGGCGGAATACGGGTCGGTGGCCGAAGACGACAGCACGCGGCAGGCAAACGTGGAGTTGTTGCCGCCACCGTGCTCGGCATGCAGCATGAGCATCACGTCGAGCAGCATGGCTTCGTCGCGGGTGAATGCCATGCCGCCGCGCAACACCTGCAGGATAGTCTCGGCGGTGGAGAGGCCGGGTGTGGGGTGCGGTACATGAACCTCGGAGCCGCGGCGCTTGGCGACCGAGGCCATATGCGCGAAGGCGGCGATGCGGGGGAGACGGGCGAGCATGGAGATGGCGACGTCGATTTCGTGCTCGGGTGTAATGGCGTCGGGCTCGGCGTCGAAGGCGTAGAGCAGCAGCACGGCGCGCTGAAGCACATTCATGATGCTCGACGACACCGTGGTCATGGGGAACTCGCGGACGTATTCGTCGCTCAGGTGCCTAAAAGCACCCAGACGTTCGCAAAAACCGTCAAGCTCTTCCTTGGTGGGCAGAGAGCCCGTAATGAGCAGATAAGCGACCTCTTCGTAGCCGTAGCGATTCTCGGCCTGGGCGTTGTTGACCAGATCCTCGATGCTGTAGCCACGAAGCGTGAGTTTGCCCTGATCGGGCACGACCTTACCGTCGACCTTGTTGTAGCCATGCACATCCGAGATGCGAGTGAGGCCCGCGACCACGCCCGAACCGTCTGCATTGCGCAGGCCGCGCTTGACATTGTGCTCGACAAACAGGTCCTCGTCATAAGGGTCGGTCGGCAGGCCGTGGTAGAGGTTTTCGCTTTCGGGCGAAATCTGACGGCTCGCCTCGTAATCCAGAACCAGGCGGCTCAAGTGGTCATCGAAGCGGTAATAGATTTTCTTGGCGTCGTAGGCCATGCGCGCTCCTCTCCGGGCCGCATCGGGGTGACTTGCATGGGCATGCGCGCGTCAGGCTATCCCCAGCGGCTTGCTCGCTACAGGCGGTACATAAAGTTGAAGACGTCCTCGCGCTGGATGGACACGTTGACGCCCGAAAGCTCGCCGGCCTCGGCCAGCGCCTTCTGCAGCTCGGCGAAGTCGAGCTTGGACTCGGCGGTATCGGCCAGCATGGTCATGGTGAAGATGTCCTCGATAATGGACTGCGTGATGTCGCGGATGTCGACGTTGGCCTCGCCTAGGACACGGGTGACGCCGGCGACGATGCCGGGGCGGTTCTTGCCAAGGACGGTGATGACGATACGGGAGGACGAGATCTCGGCCATGGGAAACCCTTTCGCGTGATTGCGGCGCGCGCGGGGCGCTCCGCTACGGTACAGTGTTCATCATTGTACCTGTCTGGCGCAAAAAAGGCGCGCTCGCTGCGGCGTTACATGCCTGCAACATGAGCGTAAGGGGGAAGGCCGCACGGGGAAGAGCCGTCTGGCGCGTGTCCGGCTCGTGTTGGGTTGATTTCCGATCTCAGCCGAACACATTGAGCGGACAGGCCGTTCCCGCAGTCAGCCGAACGCCTCCGACGGCTGATTCCGAACTGGAAGCGGAGGGCACCCCCGCCCTTCGGTAGGGGATACCGCTCCGCGGCGCATGCCGCGGGCGGCGCCCCTATCGGACCACCGTGACCTCAGTTGGGATGGGCCCAGCACTGCCGCGTACTCGGTGAGCTAGAGCCAACTGTTCGTCTTCACGTCGCGTATGGCGATATTTCGGTCGTCCGGCTCGGTGATGCCGTAGCCGAACGCCTGGAGCGTCTCGATGGACTCCTGGATCCTCTGTTGGAACATGGGACCCGGATCGACCCTCGGCCCGAGGTGCCCGCGCCAAAGGCACGGCGTGGCGCGCAGCATGTTATGGATTTTGGAGATGGGCTCGATGTCGGCGTAGACGTTGAGCGTCGCCATGGCGTCCTTGTGGCCGAGGATCGATTGGAGCGCCTTGATATCGCCGCCTTGGCGGATTCACTGCGTTGCGAACGTGTGGCGAAGGCCGTGGAACGTGATCAGCTCGTCGTTGGTGCCCATGAGGCCGTTGGTCTCCGAGAACGTCTTGAACGCCCTGCGGATATAGCTTGTCGTCGCGAAGGTCGCGCCCGGCTCCGACAGGATGTAGCAGTCCCCGATCTCGACCGCCCCGGTAAGGCCGCGCAAGCGCAGCTTTCCGCAGTCGATCTCGTGGGTCTCCTTCAGGAAGGGGAGTAGGCCGACCGGGTCGATGGGGATACCCCTGGCGTCATGGGTCTTGGTGTCCTTGATGAACGAACCCATTCCCTTCGCGTACGCCACCGAGTGTCTGATCGAGATCAGGCCCGTCTCGAAATCCACATCGCACCACCGAAGGCCGCAGACCTCGCCGATTCGCATCCCCGTGTGCAGGGCGAGTACGACCGCCCTCTAATCCTCGGCGGACCAATCGAGTCCGAACTCCTTTCGGGCATCCTCTTCGCTCATGACTTCGAGAAGGTCTCCGGGTTGGCAACGAAGGGCGAGGCATAGCTGCTCGAGTGTGTTGAAGCGAATGCCGCGAATATGCCCTTTTTTAATACGGGACAGGTTCACGGGCGTGGTTCCAATCCTTTCGGCAAGTTCGTTCGAGGAAATCTTTCGCTCGGCCATGATCTTGTCGAGGCGAACAATTACGGGCATGGCGTTTCCTTACGCAATCTCGTCGGAGTCGAGGTACAGCTCTCGGGCGTACAAGAAGAGCTGGGAAAGCATGAACAGGACGATGCCGAGAACCAGAGAGGTCCAATCGAATGATGAAGCGATCTCTTGGGCGCCGACGGCCCCTCGCCGCCAAACATCGAAACGGAGGTTTTGAGTGAGCCGGCGTAGAGGCTGGTGGCAGCTTGAACAACGAAGAGAATGCCGAGCACCTTCAAGCATGTCGCAGACCCTTTCTTGAAGGGGTCTCCGCTCTTGATCGTCCACACGAGAACGGCGCTGAGGATGGTCGTAGCGATACCGATGACGGCAGGGACCAATGTCGAGATCGCAAGGGCTGGATACGCGGGGGAGTCTGCAATTACAGGGTTGTCGAGCACTTCGATTGCTGGCTTTAAGGAGAACGCCACTTGTGCGATGGCGGTGGCGCAAAGGGTCGCCGAGGCTATCGCACATGCGATGCGGAAGGAATGAAGCCGGGGAGTGCGATTGTCGGAACTCATAATAACCTCCGAAGAATTTAAAAAACTCAGGTTACTTTTTAACAGTTTATGTTAAATTGACTTTGCCGGCAAGTAATAAGGGCCGAGCATTTTGTTCGGCCCCTCTGTTCCGACTGGATGAGGTTAAGGTTGGCGATGAATATGCTCAAAATCTCGAAGGCGATCTTTAGGTCGCTTCTCTCCTCCAGGTCGCTCTGTGTTGTCGTTGTTGCGTTGATGGTTCTTTGTGCTCTGCCCGTCTTCAGGAGCGCGGCTGGCATCGACGGACGGGTCGAATACCTCGAGTCGGGAATAACCCGTGTTGAGCAGGAATTGTCAGCATCCTATGCGGATGCGCTTGTGAATGCGGGGGAGGACGGTGTCTATACCTCTTCATCAAGCATGCCCGCGCTTCTGTACCCTCTTGCCGCGGGACGTCTTATCTTGGCACCACTCTCTCCCCTACTTCCGTTTCTGCAGATATCGGATGGAGAGTACACCTATTATGACGGATCGAAGGAGTACTTGCTATGGGTCGCAACGGCCGTTGCCGTCTCGTTCCTTGCCGCGCGTCTTAACAAACGTGAAAAGCTCATCATCCAGGCACCGATGGGCGAGCTGGGTAGACTTGTTGCATCGAGCGTATGGGCGAGTGTTTTTGCAATGCTTGCCGTCCTCGCCATCAATCTTCCAGGGATAATCGCCGCGCTTGTGAAGAATGGCCCGGGCTCGCCGTTCTATCCGATAGGCTACATTCAATATGCGACTCCGGTTATCAAACCGGCTTGGCTGGTGTTCGCGCAGACGGCCATCTTGCAATTCTTGGTGGCAGCGTTCATCTCGCTTGTCGTTCACCTTGCCGTGAAGATTGCCAATAAACCTACGCTTGGAATCGTGTTCGTATGTGCCCTGATGGGGGTGACGATGGTTCCCGGGTATTACGGAAGATCCATCGCTTTACGTGAGTTCGCCCTGTTGAATCCCCTTACGTATGCGAACACTGAGTTGACCGTCGGCGCCTATAGCCCGTACCCGACAACGCAGATAGTGAATCTGCCTGGACTTTGCTTCGAGCGTGGCGCGATTGCCCTCGTATGCGCAATCGGGATCGAGGTGCTGGCAATTAGCCTGCTTTGCGTTGCTGGAAAGAGCGGCTGCGCGTGCCCGATATCCCCGATTTGTCTTGAGAGAGGTTCCTTCACTGCATCGAGAACGGCAACTCGTTCGAGCGCTTGTGCCTCCGCCGTTGCATACGTAAGAACGATGGGGAAACTGCTCCTGCGTTCTCCTACCCTCGCCGTATGCGCGATTGCAATGTCGACGACGATGCTGGCCCCGGCTCTGGTCGAGATGTTTCCTGACGCTGATAACGTTTCCGCTGTTCGGTATAGGGATGGGGAGCTCCGTTCAATAGATCGGTATCTAGAGCAGAACGCTGCGAATATGGACGTCGAGGGCAAAGCGGCCCTGGAAGACATGCGGGATGCTCTTTCGGGTTTCGTGTACGCGCCTATGCCTGCGGAGGGGTTTCGAAGCCTTGCGACGTACGAGCGCGCTCGAGGTGAGCTGGGCGCGGCAGATGCGACTCTCCTGCAATCGATCGGAATCGAGCCGGAGACTCCTTCTCGTGCGGAGGCGCGCGCCCTTCTGCTTGAGTCGATCGCGAGCTTGCCGGACCCCAAGGTTTACGAGTTAAGTACGAAGATGCCCCCATTAATCCTCCTTTCGTATCTCCAGGCAGCGCTTCCCTCCTTATTTTTGCTGTTGCCCGTGGTTGTCACATCGCTCGCGTGCACCCACCTGCAGTGTCGTTCCCTTCTGGTTCTCCAGATCCCCGCAACAGCGCATGTGCGTTTTCTGACGGCTGTTGCGCTGGCTCTCCTGCTTGGCTTGGTGCTGCTTTTGGTGTCGATGGTTCCCGCTGTCGTTGTGTCCGTGATTAAGAACGGTGCGGGTGGATCGGAGTATCCCGTCGCTCTCATTCGGGCGGGAGCTTCGACAACGTCCATGGTGGGGGAGGCGGTGTTGTGCAGTATTCCGTTGCTGGTCATGGCATACGGCGTGATTTCCGTCGTCGCTGCGTTGACAGCAGCGATTAGCCGCAACCCCGTTGTCACCGGAATGGTTTGCGCGGTTCTCTTGGTGTTGGGTTCGTTGAGCGCTCATGTTGAAAGCGTGGGCATGGGCGTCGCGCTGCTGGCTCCATTCGCCTCGTTTGATCCCGCTTCCCAGGTGGGGACGATTGGGTTCCTTGGGCGAGGGACGAACGCGATGCCTTTTGGAGAGGTCGTCGGCGCATCGGGCGCTCTGCTGGTGGTCTTGGGCGCCGTATCTCCGTTGATGGTGCGCCTGAGTGTTCCAAAGATCGAAAGGGGATGATCTCGATGATTGACCTTCAAACGCTGACGATCTCTTATGGAAAGAAGGTGCTCGTAGATTCGGTGAACGCTGAGTTTGCCCCGGGTACGGTCTACGGTCTCGTCGCTCCGAACGGGCATGGAAAGACGACGTTGCTGCGTGCGATGGCAGGTTTGCCGGGTCCTCGCGTGGACGGGAGCATCGTTCTGGATGAGGTGCAGGGTGCGGGTGCGAGAGAGGTCCGTTCTATGATCTTCTATGCACCTGGTGAGGGGACGCTGCTGTATCCCGGATTGCGTGCGGAAGATCACCTCAAGATGGTTTGCGATATGTGGCCGCATGCTCGCGATATCGAAGAGATAGTGGAACAAACGCAGATAGGCGAGTTCGCGAAGATGAGGATCCGCACTCTGAGCCAGGGCATGAAGCAGCAGCTTACCCTGGCGATTGCGTATGCGACGGGCGCGCGGTACCTTCTATTAGATGAGCCCATGAACGCGCTCGACCCCAGCAGGGTGGACTTGCATTCCGAGATTCTCAGGAAGCTGGCCGATTCTGGTACGTGCATCATCATGTCATCCCACATCTTGGATTCGGTCGATAGGCTGTGCGATGAGATTCTGTTTTTGAAGGATGGGAGGCTCATTAGAAGCATTCCGCAAGATGATGCTGCGCCGAAGTCTCCTGGATCCCATTTCGCAAAGCCTGCCGGACGCGCCGAGGGTGCGCTAAGCACGTATCGGCGACTCTACGAAAAGGGCGGGTAGAAATGCAAGTTAAAAATCTATGTGGTCAATATGATGCCGTTGAACCCGCGTATCGATACCGCTCAGCCATTCGCCTCGCCCCCATCGCACGCATCTTCATTCGGTCTGTTACTTTTAATCTAACG
>CABMPS010000037.1 GCA_902388545.1 uncultured Collinsella sp. | reverse complement strand
GCTCTTCCGATCTCCCGTCGGGTCCCTTCGTCCTCGGTCTTCTGGGATTAAAGCTGAAGGGAATAAGGCGCGCTTCGCGCCTCGCGTCTTACCGATTGGGATTGAGATGCATTTGGCGCCTCTCGCCTTACGACTGTAGCGGCCGCGGTCCCGTTTGGGATCGCGGCCGCTCTGTTTTGGGTCAAATATGAACGTTGTGTTAATGAGTCGGTGGACGGTGGTGTTTTTCGGTGAGCGGCGTATCCTTCCAACGGTTTATCTAGTGTGTCAGTTGAAAGGAAGAGGGCGCTCGTCATTGTTTGAATGTGAACTGCCGTTTGACCACAAGACGTTGCATCTGGAGCTCGAGGATAAGAACTTCGCGGGTGTGATGGAAGGTCATCAAAACGAGTTTAAGACTACAAAATCTCAGGAAGAGCTGGTAGAGGAGTCACTTGCCAACCCTTATGGCTCGCCTTCGCTCGAGGAGCTTTGTGCTGGCAAGAAGGATATCGTCATCATTAGCTCCGACCATACGCGTCCCGTTCCCTCGCGTGTGACAATGCCTATTCTGCTGCATCACATCCACGCTGCCGCTCCTGAGGCACGTGTGCGCATCCTGGTCGCGACCGGCATGCATCGCCCCTCGACGCACGAGGAACTCGTTAACAAGTACGGCGAGGAGATCGTCGCTAACGAGGAGATCGTCATGCATGTCGCGACCGACGACAGCATGATGAAAAAGATCGGCACCCTGCCTTCTGGTGGCGAGTGCATCATCAACAAGATTGCCGCCGATTGCGATCTGCTGCTTGCCGAGGGCTTTATTGAACCGCACTTCTTTGCCGGTTTCTCTGGCAGCCGCAAGTCCGTGCTGCCCGGCATCGCCAGCTACAAGACCATCATGTACAACCACAACGGTCAGTTTGTGAACGATTCCCATTCGCGTGCCGGCAACCTGTGCCACAACCACGTGAGCGAGGACATGTTCGCCGCCGCCGAGATGGCTCACCTTTCTTTTGTGCTCAACGTGGTGCTTAACGGCAAGCACGAGGTCATCGGCTCCTTTGCCGGCGACATCCACAAGGCGCACGAGGCTGGCTGCGAGTTCGTGAAGAGCCTTGCCGGCGTTGAGCCCGTTGAGTGCGAGATCGCCATCACCACCAACGGTGGCTACCCGCTCGATCAGAACATCTATCAGGCCGTGAAGGGCATGTGCGCTGCCGAGGCCACGCTTCCCGAGGGCGGCGTGATCATCGACGTCGCCGGTTGTGCCGACGGTCACGGTGGCGAGGGCTTCTATCACAACATCGCCGATAACGATCCGGCAGAGTTTGAGCGCGCCTGCATCGACCGTCCTAAGGACGAGACCCTGCCCGATCAGTGGACGAGCCAGATCTTTGCCCGCATCCTGGCGCATCACCCCGTGATCATGGTCACCGACCTGTGCGATCACCAGATGCTCAAGGATATGCACATGACGCCGGTCAACACTATCGAGGAGGCGCTCAAGCTCGCCTTTGAGATGAAGGGTGCCGATGCCAAGGTTGCCGTCATTCCCGATGGCCTGGGCGTTGTCGTCGCGCAGCACTAGTGTGCGGCCTAAACGAATCGTTTATAACCGACAAGAAAGATAAGGTTTTATGCTTACCAAACTCCTCTGTGAATTCGGCGCAACGGCCCTCATGATCATCTTTGGCGTGGGCGTGCACTGCGATACCGTGCTCAAGGGCACCAAGTATCAGGGCTCTGGCCACATGTTTGCCATCACCACCTGGTCTTTTGGCATCTCGGTCTGCCTGTTTGTCTTTGGCGGCGCCGTGTGCATGAACCCCGCCATGGTGCTTGCCCAGTGCATCGTCGGCTTGGTGCCGTGGGGCAACTGCATCCCCTTCATGCTTGCCGATATGCTCGGTGGCTTTGTGGGCGCCGTAATCGCCTGGTTTATGTATGCCGATGAGTTCAAGGCTTCCGAGGGCGTCGTCGACCCCATTGCCCAGCGCAACATTTTCTCGACCAACCCCACCACCGAGGGCACGAACTATGCCCGCAACTTCTTCTGCGAGGCTATCTGCACCTTCGTGTTCATCAGCGCCATCCTTGCTGCTGCTAGCCGCGCCGGCGAGAACGTTCTGATGCTCGCCATCTGCGTCGGCCTGATCGTTTGGGCTGTTGGCATGGGCATGGGCGGCATCACCGGCTTCGCCATGAACCAGGCACGTGACCTTGGTCCTCGCATGGCCTATCAGGTGCTGCCGATCAAGAACAAGGCTGACAACAATTGGAAGTACGGCCTGCTTGTTCCTGGCATCGCTCCGTTTGTCGGTGCCATCGTGGCTGCGTTGTTTGTGCATGGTTTCTTGGGCATGTTCTAGTCCAAGGCTACATAGTTGTCCGCTGGCCGCATGGGGTAACTTCCCAGCGCGTCCTCGGACATGCAAAAAGGCTCGCTGCGCACTTCGTGCGGCGAGCCTTTTTGCGTCCTGCGGAATGCGCTGGGAAGTTACCCCATGCGGCCAGCTGCGGGATTTTAGTCGCGTTGGAACAAGCAACCCAACATATAAATCTGAATTTGGATGGGAGGGGCTTGTTGCTGATAGGGGCGCTGGGCTGTTGTTGACACTTTGGGATGCGTGGCGCCCTGGGTTGGGGTGATGCTTTGGGATGAGCTTCTTACTTAGTTGAAGAGGGGCTTAATGGCTGATAGGTAGTCTTTGGCTACGTCCTCTTTTGGGGCTTGGAAGTTGTGCCAGGCCCACCATTGGACCATTCCTACGAAGCTTGAGGCTATGTGGTGTAGTAGGAAGCTTCGGTCCATGGTGGCGGCGGGGCCGTTTGGGTCGGTGGGGACGGTTTCGGCTGCTCGTGACATGATGGTCTTGCGTAAGCAGTCGGCGAAGACGCGTGAGCCGGCGCCGGCTACGAGGGCTCGGACGCCCTGGCGGCGCTCCCAGAGGTTGTTGAGGATATGCTCGACCTGCACGAGTGGGTCGTCGAGCGGTGTGCCATCGTCGTCGAGGGCGTGGGTGCAGATGTCGCTCACGAGTTCGGACAGTAGGTCATCCTTGCTCTTGAAGAGACCGTAGAACGTGGCTCGACCCACATGGGCGTGAGCGATGATGTCGCCGACGGTGATCTTGCCGTAGTCCTCTTCGCGCAGCAGTTCGGAGAACGCCGCGACGATGGCGGCGCGGCTTTTTGCCTTGCGGGCATCCATGGCTATGCGTCCGCGTGAACGAGCAGACAGCGGAGCGTGCCGGAGCAACCCTCGTAGGGGCGCTTACCGGTGCCGTAGCCGACGGCCTCGATGCGGTAGCGGGCCGGCAGGTGCTCGGACGTGCGCAGTGCGGCGACGATGGCGGCGCCCGTGGGCGTCACGAGCTCGCCGGCGACCGGCGCGGGCGTGAGGGCGATATTGCCCGCTTGGCACAGGTTGACGACAGCGGGGACAGGAATGGGCATAAGGCCGTGGGCACAGCGGATGGTGCCGCGACCCTCGGAGAGCGACTCGACCACGATGTCCTCAATACCTAGGTCATCGAGGCAGATGGCGACAGAGCAGACGTCGACGATGGAGTCGATGGCGCCCACCTCGTGGAACATGACGGTCTCGGTCGTTTTGCCGTGGGCCATGGCCTCGGCGGCGGCGAGCGCGGTAAAGATGGCGAGCGCGCGACGCTTGGCGCCATCGCTTAGCTGCGAGTCATCGATGATGGCGGTGACGTCCGCCAAGGAACGGTGGTGATGGTGGTGGGCGTGATGGTGACCCTCGTGGCCATGACCGTGGGCCTCATGGTCATGCTCGTGGCAGTGCTCGTGTTCGTGCTCGCCATGATCATGATGGTAGTGCTCATGCTCATGTGTGTGCTCGGTGCCCGCTTCGTTGCCGTAGAGCCAGACCATGTCGTGGTCGTGGTTCTCGAGCTCCTCAGCCAGCTGAACATCAAAGTCGCAGGCGTCGATACCATGCTTGCTTACGCGTGTGACGGCGATCGTAAAGCCGTCGACCGGCAGCGTGGCGAGCTGCTCGCGCAGGTGCTCCTCGCTGGCGCCTAGGTCGAGCAGGGCCGCGACGGTCATATCGCCGCTGATGCCCGAGGTGCCGTCGATGATAAGCGTGTGCTGATGATTGGACATGGAATGCCCCTTAACGGGCGCAGGGCGTGCCGGCGCTCAGATGATTGATAAGACTTGCCTGGTAGGCGGCACCAAAGCCGTTGTCGATATTGACGACCGAAACGCCGCTGGCGCAGGAGTTGAGCATGGCGAGCAGCGCGGCTACGCCACCAAAGCTCGCGCCGTAACCCACGCTGGTGGGAACGGCTATGACCGGACAGCTTACCAGGCCGCCGACAACGCTCGCCAGTGCGCCCTCCATGCCGGCGATGGCGATGACCACCTGCGCCTGAGCAAGCTCCTCGGCATGCGCGAGTAGGCGGTGCAGGCCGGCGACACCTACGTCGTAGAGGCGGTCGACCTCGTTGCCATAGAACTCGGCCGTCAACGCGGCTTCCTCGGCGACGGGCAGGTCGCTCGTGCCGGCGCAGGCGACGACGATGCGTCCGTTGCCGGTAGGGGAGGGCTTGCCGCCCACGAGGGCGAGCTGTGCGTCCGGGACATATCCCAGGTCGATGCCGTTGCCGAGAAGCTCAGCGGTGCGCGCGGCTTTTTCGGCATCCAGGCGCGTGACCAGGATGCGCTCCTGGCCGGCATCGCGCAGTGCTTCGATAATGGCGGCAATCTGATCGGCGATTTTACCGGCCCCGTAGACAACCTCGCCGGCTCCCTGGCGCACCCCGCGCGAAAGATCAAGCTGCGCAAAGCCCAAATCGGCGGTCGGAGCCGTCTGGATGCGCGTGAGGGCGTCGGCAGGGGTGACTGCTCCGCCGGCAACATCGCTCAGCAGCTGCTCTAGATCTCGCTTATCCATATATGTTCCCTTCGACGGCGCAAAGTTTAGCACTCAAAGGGTATGTTTCCGAACACTAAGACAGAATTGTTCGGAAACTATAGGACAGACTGATTCAATTGCTAGACGGATTGGCTAGTCGCGCAGGATGATGTCCATGGCGAGCATCAGATTGCGCTCGTCGATGGCAAACGGGGCGGCCTCGCGCGTCTTGGGCTTGGCACAAAACGCGATGCCCGTGCCCGCGGCCTGAATCATGGGGATGTCGTTGGCACCGTCGCCGATCGCGACGGTGTGGGCCATATCGACGCCGCACTCAACTGCCCAGTCCAGCAGCTGGATGAGCTTGGACTCCTTGGTCACAATGTCGGCAGCCAACTTACCGGTGAGCTTGCCGTCCACGACCTCCAGACGATTGGCCAGGCAAAAGTCGATGGCCGCGGCGGCCACGATCTTATCGGCGACTTCGTGAAAGCCGCCACTCACGACGCCGACCTTCCAACCCTTGCTGTGTGCCGAGCGCACAAGCTCCAACGCGCCGGGGGTAAATGTCACGCGCTCAAAGGTGCGCTCGAACACGCTCTCGTCCAGGTCGGCGAGCAGCCCCACGCGCTCCTCGAGCGCCTGCTTAAAGTCAAGCTCGCCGCGCATGGCGCGTTCGGTGATCTGTGCCACCTGCTCGCCCACGCCGGCCTCTTCGCCCAACAGGTCGATGACCTCCTGGTTGATGAGCGTGGAGTCGATATCCATAACGATGAGGCGTGCAGTCATGGCGGGCCTTTCCGAGTGCTGTTTTATTGGGGCATATTGTCGCACGTGACGAGCGCGGGCGGGTGTCACGGCGCGTCAATTGTTTCGTCTCCGTCAAGTCTTTGGGCAGGAGCCACTTTTTCGCGGCACATCGACGCGAGTGCGATAAGATAGAACGCCATGTCTGGCTGCGCGGTTTACGCAGGCTGGGCAAATCTGTACGACGCCGCCCGGAACGACACGGGGCGGCACAGATCCATAAAGGAGGATCACTGGTATGAGCCAGACCCGTCCCATCGATGAGCATTCCATGCACACCCGTACCTGCGGCGAGCTTCGCTTCGAGAACGTGGGCGAAGAGGTCACCCTCACCGGTTGGGTGAGCCGTCGCCGCGACCACGGCGGCCTTATCTTCTGCGACCTTCGCGACCGTGAGGGCATCACGCAGCTTACCTTCGACCCCGAGCACTCCGACGGCGACGCCTTTAAGATCGCCGAGACCATGCGTCCCGAGTGGCCCATCAAGATTCACGGCGTCGTGCGCGCCCGTGGCGAGGAGACCACCAACACCAAGCTCGCCACCGGCGAGATCGAGGTCCTGACCGACCACGCCGAGGTGCTCAATACGTCCGTCACCCCGCCGTTCCAGATCGAGGACGGCATCGAGACCAGCGAGGACACCCGTCTGCGCTATCGCTATCTGGACCTCCGTCGTCCCGAGATGATGGCCAACCTCAAGCTGCGCTCCGACTTTACCTTTGCCATTCGCGAGGCGCTGCACAACCGTGAGTTCATGGAGGTCGAGACGCCCTCCCTGTTCAAGTCCACGCCCGAGGGCGCCCGCGACTTCATCGTCCCCAGCCGCATCCAGCCGGGCAACTTCTACGCCCTGCCGCAGTCCCCGCAGCTCCTGAAGCAGCTGCTTATGGTCGGTGGCGTCGAGCGCTACTATCAGGTTGCCAAGTGCTTCCGCGACGAGGACTTGCGTGCCGACCGTCAGCCCGAGTTCACCCAGGTCGATATCGAGATGTCCTTCGTGGACCAGAACGACGTTATGAGCGCGCTCGAAGAGGTTCTTGCCGATGCCTTCGGCCGTATGGGTGTCGAGATGCCCACGCCGCTGCGTCGCATGAACTACTGGGAGGCCATGGACACCTATGGCTCCGACAAGCCCGATACCCGCTATGGCATGCACTTGGTCGACCTGACCGACATCTTCGCCAACTCTAAGTTCAAGGTCTTTGCGACTGCCGCGAACGAGGAGGGCTCTGTCATTAAGGCCATCAACGCCAAGGGCGCCGGTGCCTGGGCTCGCGCCAAGATCGATAAGCTTGCCGGCGTGGCTTCCACGTTTGGCGCCAAGGGCCTGGCCTGGATCGCATTCCGCGAGGACGGCTCCATCAACAGCCCCATCGTCAAGTTCTTCTCGGACGAGGAGATGACCGCCCTGCGCGAGCGCATGGACGTCGAGCCCGGCGACCTTGTGATGTTCGCCGCCGGCCCGCGCCTGCTCTCCGACGAGATCCTGGGCGGCATGCGTTCCCACATGGCTAACGCGCTCGAGATCAAGCGCGAGGGCCACGACTTCCTGTGGGTCGTCAACTTCCCGCTGTTCCACTGGGACGAGGATCGCAAGGCCTATGCTGCCGAGCACCAGCCCTTCACCCTGCCGACCGAGACCGACATCGCCAAGATCGAGGCCAATCCGTTGGCAGCCGGTTCTTGCACCTACGACTTTGTCATGGACGGCTTTGAGGCCGGTGGCGGCGGTATGCGTATCCACAACGCCGAGATGCAGATGTCCATGCTCAAGCTCCTGGGCTTTACCGAAGAGCGCGCTGAGTCTCAGTTTGGCTTCCTCATGGAGGCGCTCAAGTTTGGTGCACCCCCGATGGGCGGTTTCGCTCTGGGTCTGGATCGCGTGTGCATGCTGCTCACCGGTTCCGACTCCATCCGCGACGTCATGGCGTTCCCCAAGACGGCCAGCGGCTCCGACCTTATGTCGGGCGCTCCGAGTGCCGTTTCCGGCGCCCAGCTCAAGGATGTCAGCCTGCGCCTGATGTAAGCGAGCGGCTACATATTGCCCGCAACGAGGGAAGGACGCGTGCCTTCCCTCGTTTTTTATGCGCCGAGGTTGTGAGGGCATGGGGTGACCGGACGTCGCGGAAAGCCCTGCCCAGGTTTCTTATAGCGAGTCTCTCTGAACGAGCTGCATGTGCATGACAGTGGTGGTGGGCGCGGCGCCGTTGATCATATCGAGCGCAATGTCTGCGGCCATGCGGCCTTCCTCGCGAAGCGGCTGACGAATGGTCGTCAACGCGGGGACGCTGCGAGCTGCGACCTCGTGGTCATCGAAGCCCACAATCGAAACGTCCTTGGGTACGCTAATTCCCGCTTCGTTGAATGCGGCGATAACGCCGGTTGCGATACGGTCCGATCCGCATAGCACGCCGTCGGCATGTATTTCGCGCGCGAGCAGCCGCCGCGTGGCTTGGTAGCCGTCTCCGCTGCTCCATCCGGTATAGATGACATTTTCATCCGGAAGGCTTTCGCCCAAAATTGCACGGTAGCCGCGAAGGCGGTCGACGACGGCGGGGTTATCCTGCGGCCCCAGCACGGCAACGATGTCCTTGCGTCCGCGATCTTTCATGGCGAGCGCCGCAAAGCGTCCGCCCTCTTCGTCGTCGGAGTAGACCGTCGAGAACACGTCGCGATAGGGATGGCCCTCGAGCTGGCCGCATAACACAGTGGGCACGCCCAGCTCGCGTAGCACCTCGAGCAGCTCACTGCCCTTGTAGGGCGAGACATCGATGACGGCGTCAAACGAGCGGCGCTCAAAATGCTCGCGTGCGCGATTGCGCTCATGCGAGGAAGATGCCTGCAAGATCACGGGTAGGTAAGACGACTCCGAAAGTTCCTCGGTAATACCGCTTAAAAACTCACTGTAGGTGGGATCGCTAAACAGCTCGCTCAAAGGCTCGGTAACCAGTACGGCGATAATTTCCGTGCGACCGACGGCGAGTGCCCGGCCGCGTGCGTTGGGTACAAAATTGACTTCCTTGGCAGCCGCGCGGACGCGTTTTTTAGTTTCCTCGCTAATGCGGGGGGAGTCGTTGAGGGCACGCGATGCCGTGGAGCGCGAAACACCGGCAGCTGCAGCAACCTCGGCAAGCGTCGGTGCGGTGCGAACTGGTTGGGTCATGGCATCTCCTGGAAAATGCGGTCGATGTTGTTACTGATACGGGCTGGTGCGGATACAGCTTACTATAGTGCGCCTGAACAGCGTTCATGGTATCCGGTGACCGGTGCCGTTTTGCAATCAAACTGCGACTGAGCACGGCATGTATGGGCGAGACATGGGCAGGCGCGACAGTTGTCTGAGAGTTCAAGAATGATGCCCTGTGCTGTGTACCTAAGCTTAGGGTGACATAAGTAGCATGGTTGTACAACCGGTTGCACCGTTAATCCGGCAAAATCGACCGTTCGGCGGACAACCGGTTGCACAGATTTTTGCACCGCCCGTAAGATAAGGACAACCGGTTGCACAAAGAAGCACTACGATGACGAAGGAGCATCACCATGGACGCCATTAACGATTGGGAAAACCAAGCGCTCACCCACAGGAACCGCCTGGCACCCCATGCGTACTTTATGGGTTATGAGACCGCCGATCTCGCCGCTACGTACAGCCGCGAGCTGTCGCGCGGATTTGTCCAGCTGTCCGGCTCGTGGCAGTTCCGCCTTTTTGAGGGCCCCGCGGCCGTCTCCAACGAGGCGCTTTGCACGTACGAGCCCGAGTGGGATCACGTGGAGGTTCCGCACCTGTGGCAGGTAGACGGCTATGGTAACCTTGCCTACACCGATGAGGGTTTTCCGTTCCCGGTGGATCAGCCGTTCGTTCCCTCCGACGACCCCACGGGCGTCTACCAGCGCATCGTCAACCTTCCCGCCGTGCCTGCCGGCGCTCGCGAGATCATTCGCTTCGACGGTATCGAGAGCTACGGCGAGCTGTATGTCAACGGCAAGTTTATCGGCATGACCAAGGGTTCGCGCCTGTCCGCCGAGTTTGACGTGACCGACGCGCTCGTCGAGGGCGACAACCTGTTTGCGGTCAAGGTTCTGCAGTACAGCGATGGTAGCTACATCGAGGACCAGGACATGTGGTGGGCGTCGGGCATCTTCCGCGATGTGTACCTCATGCAGCGTCCCGCCGCGCATCTGGTCGACTTTAGGTTCCGCACGCACCGCGAGGGCGATGCCGCCCTGATCACGCTCGATACGGTTGCCGAGGGCGCAAGCCGCGTTGTGTATACGCTCGGCGATGGCCAGAATGTGGTCGCTACAGGCGAGTGCGTCGACGGCCATGCCGAGTGCAGCGTTGCCGATGCCCACTTCTGGAACCCCGAGGACCCCTTCCTCTATGACCTTACGCTTGAGGTCTACGACGGCGACGAGGTCAGCGAGTACGTTCCGCATCGCCAGGGTCTTGCCGAGGTGACGGTCGAGGGCAATCATATCTACCTCAACGGCACCTACTTTAAGATGCATGGCGTCAACCGCCACGATCACGACGATCACAAGGGCCGCGCCGTGGGCCTCGAGCGCATGCGCCGTGACCTGGAGCTCATGAAGCAGCACAACATCAACGCGGTGCGCACGTCCCACTACGCCAACGACCCGCGCTTCTACGAGCTGTGCGACGAGTACGGCATCATGCTGGTCGCCGAGACCGATATGGAGAGCCACGGCTTCGAGAATATCGGCAATATCGCCCTGGTCACCGACGACCCTGCCTGGGAGCCGGCTTACGTTGACCGTGTTGAGCGCCTGGTGATGCAGGAGCGCAACCACGCGTGCATCATCATGTGGTCGATGGGCAACGAGAGCGGCTATGGCTGCAACATCCGCGCGATGTACGCCAAAGCTCACGAGCTCGACGGTCGTCCGGTCCACTACGAGGAGGATCGCAACGCCGATACCGTCGACGTCATTTCCACGATGTACTCCCGCGTGTCGCAGATGAACGACTTTGGCGAGCATCCGTTCCCCAAGCCGCGCATCAACTGCGAGTACGGCCACTCCATGGGTAATGGTCCCGGAGGCCTGTCCGAGTACCAAGAGGTCTTCGATCGCTGGGATTGCATCCAGGGCCAGTTTATTTGGGAATGGTGCGATCACGGTCTGGCTGCTGTGACCGAGGACGGCGTTGCCTACGACATGTATGGCGGCGACAACGGCGATTACCCCAACAACAGCAACTTCTGCATCGACGGCATGGTGTTCCCCTGGCAGCAGCCGAGCCCGGGCCTTACCGAGTACGGCCAGGTCATCTGCCCGGTCCGCATGGCTTATGACGCCGAGGCGGGCGAGCTGACCGTCACCAACAAGCGTTGGTTTACCACCCTCGAAGATGTTTGCCTGTCGGCCGAGACCCTGGTGGACGGCGACGTGGTCTGCCGCAAGACGCTCATGCCCGGTGCGGTTGCCCCCGGCGAGTCCGTCCAGCTGCCACTGGTGATTCGCGAGGCTGCAGTGGGCGAGACCCTGCTGACCGTGCACGCCTATACCATGGCGGTTCACACCTGGTGCGAGCCGATGTTCCAGCTGGGCGCAAGCCAGTTTGCCATCGCAAACCATCCGGCGCCGGCCATCGCGGCTCCCACTCGTCCTGAGCTTACGGTTGAGGAGACCGAGCAGGAGATTCGCATTCACTCCCTCAACGGCGAGCTGACCTTCAGCAAGGTCAACGGTACCGTGAGCGAGTGGAAGGCATCCGGCCGCGACGTCATGACCTCCGGTCCCCAGGTTGGTTTTTGGCATCCGCTCGTCGATAACCACGCCCAGGAGTATGACTCCCTGTGGAAGGACAACTTCATCGATGTGATGCAGACGTCTACCCGCAAGGTTTCTTGGAAGCAGGACGGCAATGCGGTCGTCGTTACCGTGAGCCAGCGTGTCGCTCCTCCCGTCCGCGCGTTCGGCATGCGCGTCGAGCTCGTCTACACCGTGCTTCCGAGCGGTCGCGTCGACCTCAAGGTTTCCGGCGAGCCCTACGGCGACTATTCGGACATTATCCCGCGCATCGGCATCTCCTTCGAGGTTCCCGGTTGTGATCGTGCCGTCGAGTGGTATGGCCACGGCCCGGGTGAGAACTATCCGGACTCGCTGCGCGCCAACCCGGTCGGTCATTACCGCACTACGGTCGACGACATGTTCACGCCCTACGTCATGCCTCAGGACTGCGCCAACCGCGAGGGTACCCGCTGGGTTGCCCTGCGCTCTAGCCACGGTGACGGCGTGCTGGTGACTCGTCCAGCCGACGCCGCTTCCAACCCGTTCTCATTCTCTGCATGGCCCTATAGCTGCGAGGCTATCGATAACGCCAAGCATGTCTACGATCTTGTCCCGGGCGACACGGTTACGATCAACATCAACGACCAGCTGCTCGGCCTTGGCTCGAACTCTTGGGGTTCCGAGGTGCTCGATTCCTATCGCACCCGTTTTGAGAGCTTCAGCTTTGAGGTGTCCCTGCGACCGCTGACGTCTGCCGATTTGGCTCAGGCGCTGGCGCCCATTAAGGAGGCATAAGTCATGCATGTCTTTAACTCGCGTGCCGATTTCGACGCCCAGATGAAGTCCGTCAAGAAGTGGATGCGTACCGGTCAGGCACTCGACGGTGTTTCTGAACTGCAGCACGATGTGGCGTACTCTATCGGCGACTCGCTGGTGTATTGGTGGGTGAACGCCCACGAGGCGGCTACTGCCGATCTGGTCGGTCACCGTCGCTACCATGCCGTGCTCGCCCCGCTCGACGGCGATCTGACCGTCGAGGTGGCTTCCAAGGCCGATCTTACCTGCACGCGCGCCTACAGCGATATCGACGATCGCGAGCGCTTTGAGGGTACGGGGGAGACCGTGACGATTCCCGCCGGCGGCGTTGCCGTCGTCGAAATTGACGAGGCCTACCGTGTTATCGCCGAGGCTTCGGATCCCCGCGTCGTGGTACTGCACGTGACGGTCGAAGGTTATTCCTTCCCCAACAAGTAGTATTCGTCCGTTTGGACGTTTGCTTCGCGCCGCTAAGGGGGATGGTTTTGTTGACTCCCTTTTCCCCATTCCCCTTAACAGGTGCGCCGTCCGCGATTGCACTTGCAGCTCGGACGGTTTTAGATGACATTTAACAGATGATTGGGAGGGCTTATGAGCTCTGAAAAACGAGGAACGATTGGTTCGTTCGCTCTGCTGGGCATGACGGTCGCCGCCGTGTTCGGCATCAAGAACATCATCAACAACAACGCGGCTATCGGCTTGGCAGCAGCGCCGTCATTCTTTTTTGCCACGCTTTTGTACTTTGTCCCCTATACCCTAGTTACCGCAGAGTTCGTCGGCCTCAACAAGGACTCCGAGTCTGGCGTGTACGCATGGGTTAAGACCTCGATGGGTGGTCGCTGGGCGTTCCTGACGGCATTTAGCTACTGGTTCGTTAACCTGTTCTTCTTTGCGTCCGTCCTGCCCAACGTCATCATCTACGCGAGCTACGTGTTCTTTGGTGCCAACGCCGAGCTTTCGCAGCTGTGGATCACCATTA
>CABMPS010000036.1 GCA_902388545.1 uncultured Collinsella sp. | reverse complement strand
GCAGCCAAGGAGCTCGTCGATACCTGGCAGCAGGCATAGGCCTATGCCGAGCAGCTGCTTCGCAGCCCCATAGCTTCAGTAGCGGAAAGCGCATCCCAGTTTGGACGTCCATTCTGGGATGCGCTTTCCGACGTAGTCCCTACCCCGCCAGATACGCTTCCAGCGCGGGCAACGTCACTTGCGCATCGCGACGGCCGATCTGATAGATGCGCTCGAGCTCCTCGGGCTCGCGGCACAGCGACGGCACCTTCACCGATTCGCTCGGCCGCACCACAAAAATCTCGCCAGCGGCCTCGCGATGCGCCAGGTCATCGAGCGTGGCGTTATACACCTCGTGCCGGTGCTCAAGCGCCGCAACAAACTCCGGATAGTGACGATACACGCGACGCAGCATAGGCATCACGCTATTGGGCTGCTTTACAAAGCCCGCCGGCTGCGTCAGCACCACCACGTTGCGGTCATAGCCCTGCGCAAACAGCCAAGCGCTGGGAATGGAATCGGCAACGCCGCCATCCAGATACTTACGGCCCCCAATGACAACAGGACGCGTAGCCACGGGAATCGCCGACGACGCCCGGATCCACTCGATATCGCGCTCGTCGCCATAGGGCAGGTCATGGTAGACGGCCTGCCCCGTCTTAAGATCGGTACATACGCACGTAAACCGCATGGGGCAGGCGCGATATGCCTCCAGATCGATAGGATCGCGCTCGATAGGCACCTCGTGATAGGCAAACTCGGCATTGAACATATCGCCGGTTCGCAGCCAGCTCGTCACGCTCGCATAGCGCTTGTCGGCGCAATAGGCCTTGTTGTAGCGAATGGCGCGGCCGATCTGGCGCGATTTAAAGTTGTAGCCAAACGCCGCGCCCGCCGAGACGCCCACCATATGGTCACAGGTCAGACCGCACTCCATCCATACGTCGAGCACGCCCGCCGTATACATACCGCGGTAGCCGCCTCCCTCGAGCGCAAGCCCCACCGTGGGCGTCGTATCTGGCTGTGCCATGTGACCATCTCCGTTCCTGCGTTTTAAAACGGAACAAGTATACCCGTCAACATATATCGCCTCAGTCGCATTTTCATCGAACATCGTCGCGTTGCCGTTTGGCGAATAATGGCCGCCCGCAACATGGGCACCCCTGCATAATTCCACACACTTGTTTATACTGCTCAGTAGTTATCAGCAGCGAACACGAACCGACAAATAGACCCAACGACGCAGCAAGGCGGGGGCTTGGAAACACGCAAGGCGTTGAGCAGCAACGCATGTGCACAATGAGCTCGCCCGACGCAATCCGCCCCGACCTCAGAAAGCCGCTTACAGCATGGATATCGCCAGCAATTACACCGAGACGCTCGAAAAGACTATCCGTGACCTTCTGGAGCGTCAGGACGATCTGATCAGGACCGCCTTTACCGACCAGCTTACCGGGCTTGGCAACCGCGGCGGCTTTGCCCGTTCCCTCGAGGAGCTCTGGGAGCAGGACACCCCCGTTACCATGGCGTACATCGATATCGACAATCTCAAGCACTGCAACGACGTCTTTGGCCATGACGAGGGCAACCGCTATATCTTGCAGGTAAGCCTCTATCTCAAACTGTATATGAAGGTGAACGAGGCGGCATTTCGCCTGGGAGGCGACGAGTTTGCCATCCTGTCTACGATCGCGACCGAGGACGACCTCGCTGAGCGTCTGGAACACTGCCGGACGGTCCTGCTCAAAAACAACGATGCCGAGATGCCTCACTCGTTTAGCTACGGAGTGTCGCACGCCGACCCCGCCCTGGGTGAAGCCCCCAGTCGCATGACGCTCGATGCCGACCATCGCATGTACGATTACAAACTGCGCCATGCCGTGCACCTCGATCGGCGCAATATCGCGCAAGCCCACGCCGACGACTTCGAAGTAAGCGATCGCGTTTTCGACGCTCTTTCGATGCTCAACGAAGGCCGATATTTCTTTATCGAGAACGTGGACAAACATCGCACCCTTTGGTCACAAGGCGCCTTGCGCGATCTCGGTCTTCCTTCGGAGCATATAGACGACTGCCGCGATTACTGGAAAACGCGCGTCCATCCCGATGACCTCGAGGCCTACATCAACGACATCGATCAGATCTATAACGGCTCCAAGCACCGTCGCGTCATGCAGTACCGCGTGCGCAATGCCGCCGACGACTACGTGCTCTGCCGTGCTCGCGGGTTTCGCATCGACGGCGACGGAAATGTCCCCTCGCTCTACGTCGGCGAGCTCGTCAACCACTCACTTGCCGAGACCGTCGACGCCGCCACGGGTCTCGGAACGCAGCGCATGCTAATCAACGCCATCGATGCCTGCCGCCGCGACCGTTGCGAGACGGGGCTTATGGCGGTGCGCGTCCGTGGCACGGCAAAACTCAACGAGCTCTATGGGGCCGAGGCCGTCGACAACATGCTTGCCGAATATGCAGGCCGCATGCTGTCGATCACCCGTGGCAGAAGCCGTGTCTACCGTTCACGAAACGCCCAGTTCGTCGTGCTCAGCAACGATTTGGACCACGAGGCATTCGAGCAGCTGGTCCATCATCTTAAAGAGGCCGTTTTCGCTCCCGTTCGAATCGCGGGCGACACTATTACCCCCGTCTGTCTTGTCGTTCCGGCCTTTTACGAGCACCTGACCAATCAAACGGCCGCCGTTTTAGGCGAACTCGACCGTCGCATTCGCACGGCCGGCGGGCTTGTTCCCAACGACAGCCTCCCCATACCCGAGGTGGAGCGCAAAAGCGCCATCGCCGAACGCATCGATCCGCTCACGGGTCTCTATCGACCCAGCGAGTTTATGCGCCGCGCCAACGAATTTCTCGAGACAAGGCGCAACGGCGCCTGGTGTATCGCCACCGTCGATATGGGGCACATGCGACTGTTCAACGAATGGCACGGACAGGCCGAGGGTGACCGCGTACTCGCCGATGTGGGCACGGTTCTCAAGGACATCGAGAATGCCGCCATGGGCGTCGCAGGGTACTGGGGCCAAGACGATTTTTGCGTACTCATCCCCTTTGAACACGACACCGTCCATCAGATCTATAGCCGCGTTCGCCAGGCCGTGGCCAAGCATGATGACGGCGTGGGCTTCTGGCCGTCCATGGGTGTTTACCCCATCGACTCCAACGAGGAAATCACCATCGATGCGCAGGCCAAGGCCATGTTTACCAATCGGCGCGCAAAAAACGACTTTAAGGAGCGCATTGCCATTTTCCGCCCCGAGGAATACGAACACGAAATCGCGTTCCACCGCACGCTGACCGAATTCCAGTATGCGCTCTCAAACGGCCGCATTACCTACTATTTGCAGCCCCAGGTCGACATGGAAACCGGCGAGATCGTTGGCGCCGAGGCGCTCACACGCTGGATTGACAAGGATGGCTCCCTCATTTCACCTACCACCTTTATCCCCGCCCTCGAGGAAAGCGGTTTTGTGGTGACGCTCGACAAATATGTTTGGCAGGGCGTCGCCTCGTGGCTGCGTGAGTGCATCGATCGAGGGCTGCGCGTAGTTCCGATCTCGCTCAATGTGTCGCGCGTGGATATCCTTGCCTGCGACGTCGCCGAGCATATGGGGGCGCTTGCCGCCCAATACAACCTACCGCCCGAGCTCATGCGCATTGAGATCACCGAGACGGCTTATACGGGAGAGTCCGAGGCCGTGGATAAGCTGACGGCCGACCTACACACTCGCGGTTTCTCGACCTACATGGACGATTTTGGCACCGGCCAGTCTACGCTCGCGATGCTCAAGAACGTCAACGTCGACGTCATCAAGCTTGATCGCACGTTTGTGCCCACCGACCGCGATCAAAGCCGTAGCGCGCAAATCGTTTCATCAATGCTCGAGATGGCGCAATCGCTCCATCTGCCCGTTGTAATCGAAGGCGTCGAGACCGATGAGCAGGCAAACATGTTGCGCCACATGGGTGCCCGCTACGCTCAGGGCTTCCTCTACTACCGCCCCATGCAGGCAAAGGATTTTGAGGCATTGCTCGATGGCGGTAACAAAAACTGATACGCTCGCGCGCAAAACACTACCGCCGAAGGGGCGCTTGTCCCCATTGGCTAACTTATGCCCCCAATCCAAACCGAATTGGGGATATGATGCAAACCACTGTTGTGCCCAAGGAGGTTATCCATCATGAACGAGTCGTATCGCCTGGGCGAGCAATCGATCATTGCCTATCTTCAGCGACTTGCGAACGGGGTCTCGACCGCCGAGCTCGATGTTGCCGCGCTGCCCACGGAGCTGTGCGCCATCGGCGAGCAGCTACAGAAGACATTTGCCATCCTGCAGCAAGAACGCGAGCTGCTTGAGCGCGGCGCCTATATCGATTCGCTCACCAATCTTGGCAACCGTGCTGGACTCCACCGTTATGCCGAGCTGCTTTGGCACAAAGGCACCCCCTTCACCTGCGCTTATATCGATATCGATCGCCTTAAGCATTGCAACGATACGTTTGGCCACACCGAGGGCAATCGCTACATCCTGAGCATCTGCCGTGCACTCACCGAGACAATGGAACCTAATGACCTGCTGTTCCGTATCGGTGGAGACGAATTTGTACTCGTATCCCCCACGACAGATGAAGCCGAACTCGAGCAGCGCCTGGAGCGGACGCGCACCAACCTTATCGAGGCAACATCGGGCGGCAAAGCGCCCATGATCGCTAGCTTTAGCTTTGGCTGCTCGCGCGTCGACCCACTCGCTGGCGATACGCGTCGCCAGATGACCATGGACGCCGACCGCAAAATGTATCGCTACAAGCTCATGCACCGTGTGCAGCAGCCGAAGGAAAACGACGCATCCATGCGCCCGATCGCCGATCAGCCTCCCTGCAACGACCGGGTGTTCCAAGCGATCTCCATGAGCTCCGAGACGCGCTATCCGTTTATCCTTAACCTCGATACCGGCGAATCGCAATGGTCGATTAATGCCGTGCGCGATTTTGACCTGCCCTCCCAGCATCCCTATAACTCGCTCGATATGTGGCTCGCCCGCGTTCACCCCGAGGACCGCGACAACGTGCGCAGCGAGCTCGATATGGTGGTAAACGGCGCGTGGCACTTCCATTACATGCAGTATCGCGTCATGAATACCGCTGGTAAATATGCGCTGTGCGAGTGTACGGGCTACCGCTTGGATAGCACCGAAACCGAGCCCAACACGTATGTGGGCATTATCATCAACCGAAGCTTGGCGGATACGACCGATTCCGTGACCGGCCTGGGCGATATCCACGCCCTGGTCAACGCCATTGGCGAAATGCGTCGCGTGGCGCGCAAGGCAGGCCTGGTCGCCATCAAAATCGACGACATCGCCAAGGTCAATGCCCGCTTTGGCTTTGATGCGGGCGACCGCGTTTTGGCAGAAAGTGCCGCCTGCCTCATGGACTGTTCGCGCGGCAAGGGCCGTCTGTTCCGCTCGACCGGACCGATGTTCGTGGCGCTTTTCGATGACCTTGATCCCGAAGAGACCGACGCGATCGCAGAAGAAATCGAGCGGTTCTTGGGGTCGCCCGTACTCTTTGGATCATTTGAATATCAGCCGCCCATTCGTGTGGCCACACTTCATCTAGATGCCGTCGACCGACAGCCCGTTTCCATTTTGAACGAGCTCAAAGCGCTACTTGAAGAGGCACCACAAGTACCGGGCACCAAGCTGGACTAGCGTTATGGGGCGCATGATGGTTAATTTCCGATCTCGGGCGAACACATTGGGCAAATAGGCCGTACCCGCAGTTAGCCGAACGCCCCCCCGCAGTCCCTAGCGGGCCCGGGGGCACCGTTTCGATACTCTTGGTTTACTTTGCCTGATGCAAATAAGTGCTCAACAAGATAGAACCTATCCCCCGCCACGGATATGCCCTCGAGTAAATCTGTTAAGCCAAGCCTATCAAATTCTATTGACAATTGGCTGCATTGGTCCATTTTGTCGTCCAGCCACTTCCGCTGGCTATCGCCTCATAAACACAAACCTAACGAGCCGCACGAACGACAAAGAGGCCAAGCTGAACAGAAGTAGAGCCAAAACTTCAAAAACGCTGGTATTCCAATCGCGTACCCAGCCCTCTACCGCCCACAAGAAAAACAGCAGCCCCATCCATAACGTCACAGAAGAAATCAGCTTTGCGTAAGGGCGTATATCAATCTCGCTCTCCCTTTTTGTGACATCATATCCAGCAATTGAGCAGAGCCATCTTCCTCTTCGGTATTGGATTGAAAGGACAATCAAGGCAATCGAAGTCATCAAGCAAACAGCATCCTCTGTTTCCATAGAGTTTCCTTTGCTTTCCATCCTAGTTACGCATTCACAATCGAATCAAACCAAGTATGAATTACTCGATAGCAACCGCCTTAGTATAAACCATAGCCGCCGCAGCAGCCCGCCTTCCAAGGCCTCAAAGCTCGCCATCGAGGGCGACCCGCCCAGACCCCTTACAATCTGCTCGCACGAGGCCCCGCACTCCAACATCCTCTGGACCGTATCCCGCTCGTACCTGGTGAGCGTGCCTGCCGTGGGCCCTCGGGGCCGGCATCGTGCCCCACGCCATCTGCCCTCTCGTGCGATAATCCTTCGCAGAAGTCACCGACAGCAGAGGGAGTTAGTGATGAAGGTTCTTTTGGTCAATGGCAGCCCCAAGGCAAACGGCAACACCGCCCGCGCACTCGCCGAGGTCGCCGAGCAGCTCAACGCCGAGGGTATCGATACCGAGGTGTTTCAGCTAGGCGCTAAGCCCATTCGCGATTGCATCGGTTGCGGCCAGTGCGGCAAACTCGATTGCCGCTGCACCTTTGACGACGACATGGTCAACGAGCTGATTGCCGCCGCCGAGCAGGCAGACGGCTTTGTCTTTGGCTCGCCCGTCTACTACGCGCACCCCAGCGGACGCATCCTCTCGGCACTCGACCGCGCATTCTATGCAGGCAGCAAGGCCTTTGCGCACAAGCCGGGCGCCGCTGTCGCCGTTGCCCGTCGCGGCGGCACGTCGACCACCTTCGATGTGCTCAACAAGTACTTCACCATCAACCAGATGCCCGTGGTAGCATCCACCTACTGGAACAACGTCTTTGGTGCCGTGCCGGGTGAGGCCGCCCAGGACGCCGAAGGCCTTGCCACCATGCGAAACATCGGCAAAAACATGGCCTGGCTCCTGCGTTGCATCGAGGCGGGAAAGGCCGCCGGCATCGAAGCGCCCCAGGCCGATCGCGCTAGAACCAACTTCATCCGATAATTCCAGCGGTGGTCACCTTGATGTTCTATCAATGTCAGCGAAAAGCCAGCTGATGAGGCAAGGTGCCTTGAAAGAGGAGGGCACTGGGCTTTGGCCCGCGCCCGACGATTGAAAGGCAGATTGCCCATCAGATGGCTTTGCAGCGTCGAGGTGACCGCCGTTCGTTAGAACGGCGGAACCAAACAATGAATATTCAAATCTTTGGCACCAAAAAGTCCTTCGACACCAAGAAGGCCCAGCGCTATTTTAAGGAGCGCCGCATTAAGGTGCAGTTTATCGACCTTAAGGAAAAGGAGATGAGCAAGGGCGAGCTCACGAGCGTGATGCAGGCGGTTGGCGGCATCGACAAGCTGCTCAACCCCAAAGCCAAGGACGAGGAGACGCTCGCACTCATCCAGCACCTTACCCCCAGCCAGCGCTTCGACAAGCTGCTCGAGAACCATCAGGTTCTGGCCGAGCCCATCGTGCGCAACGGCAAAAAGGCCACCGTCGGTTATTGTCCCGACGTGTGGGGAGCCTGGGAGTAGCCTGTGTTATTTGTCGGCGCGTGGGTATAAGAGCAGGCGTTTGGCATAAGATTCAACTGTAAGCCATGTCTAACAAAGGAGGGCACATGCCCAACAAACCCGTGAAGATCATCATGCTTACCGGATACCTCGGTGCCGGCAAGACCACGCTGCTCAACCACATCCTCGCCAACGACGGCGGCATCCGCGCTGCCGTGATCGTCAACGATATCGGCGAGATCAACGTCGACGCCAGCCTTATCGCCGACGGCGGCCTTTCCGAGACCGACGACCTTATCCCGCTCACCAACGGCTGCATCTGCTGCACGCTTTCGGACGACCTGGCCAACCAGCTGCAGGGCATCGCCGATTCGGGCAAGTTCGACTACATCATCATCGAGGCCTCGGGTATTTGCGAGCCTATCCCCATCGCCTACACCATCTCGAGCTTCTGCGACGAGGCCAAGGTGGGCGGCGAGCCCAAGCTCGCGCTCGACAACATCGTGGCCGTGGTCGACTGCGCCCGCATGTACGACGAGTTCAACGGCGGCCGCGACCTGCTGGCCGAGGATATCGACGAGGACGACATCGAGAGCCTGCTCATCCAGCAGATCGAGTTTTGCTCCACGCTGATTCTTAATAAGACTGACACCGTCACCCCCGAGCAGATCGCAGAGCTCAAGGCCATTGTGCGCAGCCTGCAGAAGGACGCCGTGATCGTCGAAGCCCAAAACGGCGAGGTCCCCATGGAGGAGCTGCTCGACACCGGCCGCTTCGACTTTATGCGCGCCTACAACTCCGCCGCTTGGATCGAGGCCATGGAGCATCCCGAGGAGCACGACGACCCCGAGGTGCTCGAGTACGACATCGAGACCTTTGTGTACTCGCGCCGCAAGCCGTTTGACCTGCAGAAGTTCACCGATTTTGTTGAGCAGGAGTGGCCCGACGAGGTCATCCGCGTCAAGGGTCCGCTGTGGCAGGCCAGCAATCCGGACATGTGCTACATGTTCGAGCAGGCCGGCCACCAGATGCGCCTGATGGAGAACGGCCTGTTCGTTGACTCCGCGCCCGAGGGCGAGAAGCAGAAGATCATCGACGAGAACCCCGAGATCATGCAGATTTGGGACGACGAGACGGGCGACCGCATGACGAGCCTGTGCATCATCGGCCGTCACATGGACAAGGATGCGCTCATCGCCTCCCTCGATGCCTGCCTGACCGACTGGCACCGCGCCTAGGTTTATCCAAGCGGGCATTTTTCCGCCTACGTAACCGCCAAACCACCACGAAGGTGCCTGTCCCCTTCGTGGTGGTTTTTCGTTCTGAGCTAAGGAGATTCATGTTCAACATTGTGCTGTATGCGCCCGAGATTCCGGCCAATACGGGCAATATCGGCCGCACCTGCGTGGTTACTGGCGCCCGCCTGCATCTGGTGGAGCCGCTGGGGTTTTCGCTCGACGACAAGACGGTGCGTCGCGCCGGCCTGGGCTACTGGCAAAATTTGGACGTGACGACCTATGCCGGCTGGGAGGATTTCCTTGCGCGCAACGGCCTCTCCCCCGCCGACGAACGCCTGCATCTGCTGACCAAAAAGGCGCGCCGCACCTATGCGCAAAGTACCTACCGCGACGGTGACTTTTTGGTCTTTGGCAGCGAGAGCTCGGGGGTTCCCGAGCCACTGCTTGCCGCGGCGCCCGAGCGCTGCGAGCGCATCCCCATGTTGCGCGATTGCGACTCGCTCGAAAACGCCGACGCCTGGGAGGCCCACGAGGAGTCGCTCGGGCATACCGAGGACAGCCACGAAGCCATCCTTCGACAGGATATCTGCGGCAACTTCGTCGACCCGGACGACTACCGCATCAGCGCTCTCAACCTCTCCAACAGCGCCGCCATCGTCCTCTACGAGGCCCTGCGCCAAACAGGCTTTCCGGGAATGTGACAAAGGAACTGTCCCTTTGTCACATTCGGTTATAGGTAGCGGCCGGTGATGCTTGCGGGGCAGGCCACGATGTCGCCCGGCGTGCCGGCGCAGACGATTTGCCCGCCCGCGTCACCGCCGCCCGGGCCCATGTCGATCACATAGTCGGCGTTGCGGACAAGGTCGAGGTCGTGTTCGATCACGACAACTGTGGCGCCCTTGGCGACGAGGCCGTCAAACACACTCAGCAACACCTGAACATCGAGCGGATGCAGGCCGATCGTGGGCTCGTCAAATACGAATACGGCATCGTCCTGCACGCGGCCCATCTCGCTCGCAAGCTTAAGACGCTGCGCCTCGCCGCCCGAAAGCGCCGGCGTGGGCTCACCGAGCGTGAGATAACCCAATCCCAGGTCGTGCAAGGTCTGCAAGCGCGCCTGTACCTTTTTGAGTCCCAGCGTGGCGTCGAGGGCCTCGTCCACACTCATGTCCATGAGCTGCGGCAACGTCAGCAAGCTCCCGTCCTTGCCCTCGCGATGGATATGCGAAGCCGCGTCTGCATAACGTGAGCCACGACATGCCGGACAGACGATCTCGACGTCGGGCAAAAACTGCACGTCGAGCGATATCGAGCCCGTGCCATCGCACGTAGGGCAGCGCAAAGCGCCAGTGTTGTAGCTAAAGGCGCCCGCCTTGTAGCCGGCTGCCTTGGCCTCGGGCGTACGGGCGAAGGCGCGACGCAGCTCATCATGGATGTCGGCATAAGTCGCCACCGTCGAACGCACGTTGGCACCGATGGGCGTGGCGTCTATCAGGTTGGCACGTGCAATGCCCTCGGCATCGACCCAACGCACGTGTTTTGGCAGGCGCTCGCTGGCTGCCTGCGCCTTAAGTGCCGGGATGAGTGTCTCGAGCACCAACGTCGTCTTACCCGAACCCGAAACGCCCGTCACCGCGACAAGGCGACCGCGCGGTATATCGACTTCGAGCGGTTTGACGGTATGGATGGCATCGGTCGCCATGCGGATATGGCCCCGGTCAAACATTTCGTCGTCAGGCACCTGCGGACGCAAGCGCTCAGGCTCCGAGCGCAAAAATGGGGCGATGCGGCTGCCCTGCGATTCTTCGACCTCGCCTACCGCGCCCGCGGCGATCACATTGCCGCCGCCTGCTCCGGCAACGGGGCCCATCTCGACCAGATAGTCGGCTTCCGCCAGTACGCGCGTGTCGTGGTCGACAACGACCACGGTGTTGCCGTCATCCACCAAATCGCGCATCACGCCTACCAGGCCGTCGACATTGGCAGGATGCAAGCCAATCGAGGGCTCGTCCAGCACATAGAGCACGCCCGTCGATCGGTTACGCACCACGCGGGCGAGCTGCACGCGCTGACGCTCGCCCGTGGAGAGCGTGGCACCGGCGCGGTCGAGTGAAAGGTAATCGAGGCCCAGATCGACCAGTCGACGGGCCGTGCTCAAAAACGAATCGCAGATATCCGTCGCCATGGGCTGCATCTCGGCCGGCAAGGATGCGGGCACCCCGCGCACCCACTCAATCGCCTCACCCAGCGTCATAGCCGCGGCCTGCGCCAGATTGATACCGCGCACCTGGGGATGGCGTGCGGCCTCGGAGAGACGCGTGCCGCCACAGTCACGGCATGGCCCCTCGCGCAAAAAGCGCGCCACGCGCTTGAGGCCCTTGTCGTCCTTAACCTTGGCGAGCGCATTCTCGACGGTATAGACAGCGTTGTAATAGGTAAAATCGAGCGGCGTGGCGCCCTCGCCGTTTTTGGGAACGTAGAGAATGTGCTTTTTAACCGCCGGACCGTGGAACACGATGTCGCGCTCTTGAGGCGTGAGCTGGTTAAACGGCACGTCGGTGCGCACGCCCATCTCGCCGGCTACCTGCTTCATCAGATCCCACATGAGCGTACCCCAGGGAAGCACCGCGCCCTCGTTGATGGTCTTTGACTCGTCGGGCACCAGGCTCGCTTCGTCCACCTCGCGCATGACACCGGTGCCGCCGCAGGTAGGGCACGCACCGCCGCTGTTAAAGGCAAGGTCCTCGGCACTCGGCGCGTAGAACTCGCGGCCGCATGCGGGGCACGTGAGCGACAGGCCCGCAGCCACGTTAAGGCTCGGCTCCACACGCGCCCCGCAATGTGGGCACACGTGATGGGCACAGCGGCTAAAGAGCAAACGCAGACTGTTGTTGAGCTCGGTCATGGTACCAAAGGTCGAGCGCACGCCTGGCACACTGGGACGCTGATGCAACGCGAGTGCCGCCGGTACGTGCAATACCTCGTCCACCTGGGCGTGCTCGGCCTGCGTCAGGCGACGTCGAGTATAGGTGCTGAGCGCCTCCAGGTAACGGCGCGAGCCCTCGGCATAAAGAACTCCCAGCGCCAGCGAGCTCTTGCCCGAGCCCGACACGCCGGCAATGCCCACGAGCCTCCCCAGCGGAATATCGATATCGATGTCCTTGAGATTGTGGACACGTGCACCGCGCACCTCGATAGCCTGCGGGCTCATCTTCTGTTCCGTCACCTTTATCACCCTACTCATGCCATAAAACGCGGTCGCGGATATACTCGCCCAGCATGGGCACGGTAAACCGCACAAGGCCGTATCCGGCGGCCTCGATGACGCGCTCGCGAATCAGGCTTGCGCGATATTTACTCGCCCAGCTCTGGGTACGGTCGCAGCGCTCAATGATATCCGCCGTGCGCGTCGGCTTGTCCTCGTCAACCGCCATAGCCTCGATAAAGAGGCGCTGAGGGCTGCGCAGACCGTAATACAGAGGTGCGTCAACCGCTTCGTAGAACTCGGAGACGGCATCCGCATGGCCATTCTCGACATCGCGCCTTTCGATGACCTGCGAGCCACGCCGGACAGCAGACCGCCACATGTAATAGCCCACCAGCTGAACCATATAGGGATGCCCCATGCTCTTGCGCGCCGCAAGGTCCGCCGTCTCCGCGTCAACGTAAAGACCAGCGTCTTTGACCGTCTGGATATACGAATCGCGTACTTTGGGCAAAGATATTGCCCCCAACGTACGCTGCTGGGCACGACGCAAAAACGTCACGCTCGGCTCTTCGAGCAGATCGTCAACCATACTGGGCAAGCCGGCGAACGCCAGCGCAAGACCGCGCTGGTCGCTATCGGGCAAGCCCGTGGCATCCTGGTCTCCGAGCACCTGCTGATAGAGGACGGCAAGAGCCGCCAGTTCCTCGATAGACACCGATTGTGCCTCGTCAATCGCAAACAAGACGCCCTTGCCCGGACCGAGCTTCTTGAGACGCTCGTTGACCAGCCCTCGCAATGTCTCGCCTTTTGCCCGCGCCGCCTCGACCGACATCCGGCCAAACGACGGCCCAAACTCCATTGACGTCACAACGGGTTTATTCGAGCGAAGCGCGTCGGCCAAGCGGTCGCACAAACCAAGCGAAGCGGAATCGGAGACAACCGCCCATCCGCGCTCGCTGGCTAGACGTTGCAGCTCCCGCAGGAGAACCGTTTTGCCACAGCCGCGGTTTCCCGTAATGAGCATGAGCCTGCCCGGCGCTCCGGCGCCGTTGTCGAGCCCTTCCTCAAAATCTTCGATGACCGACTCGCGACCGATGAGTATCGGAGGCCGCTTACCAGCTGTCGGCTTAAAGGGATTTGGATTCATA
>CABMPS010000035.1 GCA_902388545.1 uncultured Collinsella sp. | reverse complement strand
CGGTGAGCGCCCATGGTGATGGCGTCAAGATCGAATACGATGACGGTCGCGCCTATCAGTTGCGCACGCAGGAGCTCGTCGCCGGCCAGGGCATGCATCCTCGGGATCCCGCGACCGCCATCAAGGCGCTCGAGGGATGCGAGTTTGGCTACGTGTATCTGGAGCCGACCGACAAGCTGGGTGCCGACGTTCCCAACCCCAAGAGCCACATCTGCTACGGCTTTGCCACGCATGTGGTCATTTTGGACGACGACGGCCGCGTGAGCGAGGTCTATGCCGCGCACGATTCCGGCAAGGTGGTCAACCCCATCTCCATCCAGGGTCAGATCGAAGGCGGCGTGCTCATGGGTATGGGCTATGCGCTTACCGAGGACTGGCCGCTCAAGGACTGCGTGCCCCAGGCAAGGTACGGTACGCTCGGGCTGTTCCGTGCGCCCGAGATTCCGGATATCCACGCCATCTACGTGGAGAAGGACGAGCTGCTGCCCGTGGCATACGGCGGCAAGGGCATCGGCGAGATCGCCACGATTCCCACGGCGCCCGCCGTACAGAACGCCTACCGCGCGTTTGACGGCAAGCTGCGTCCGGATCTGCCCATGGTGGATACGCCGTACAGCCGCGCTCGCAACCGCGGGTAGGGTGGAGCGCGGACGGTCATTGCTGATGGGCTGTTCGCGCTCAACATCAACTGCATAAGCTGCGCCTTTGGCCCCAGCTCCATCGCGAGCCGGGGCCTTTTGTTTGGAGCGGAAACTGCATCCCGGATTTCGGCTCCAGAATGGGACGTACTTTCCGGATTGGTCCTCAACCGGAGCTGTATCCCGGAACCAGGCTCCAGAACGGGGTACATTTTCCGGAACGGTCCACGTGCGGTGGTGTACCGCCCCTTTTGCGTGCGCCGCTTGTCGAATTACGTTATAGCTAGCTATATTATAGTAAGGTATAATATAGCTAGCTATAACGTAAAGGAAGGATGGCCCTATGTTTATCGGAAGAACAGCGGAAATATCCGAGCTCAATCGACTGTATGGCACGGGCTCCTTTGAGATGCCTGTGATTTACGGCCGCCGTCGTGTGGGTAAAACGCGTCTTATCACAGAGTTCATCCAAGGCAAGAAGGCAATTTACTTTCAAGCTCGTCGTACCAATGCAGAGGCAAATCTGCACGGCTTTAGCCAGGCGATACTTGCGGGTTCGGTTGGTGCTGCAGGTGTGTCGTTTCGTAGTTTTGACGAGGCGTTCGATGCATTGGCCACCATGGCTCGCACGGAACGTTTGATTGTCGTGATTGACGAGTACCCCTATCTCGCCCAATCGAATCCCGAGATCAGCTCGTTGCTGCAAGACAAGATCGATCACCTGTACAAAGAGACCAAGCTCATGCTGATTCTATGCGGCTCGTCTCTTTCGTTTATGGAGGAACAGGTGTTGGGCTACGAGAGCCCACTATACGGTAGGCGTACGGCCCAGTTTAAGATCATGCCGCTTGATTTTACGACGACCCTCGGCCTGTGGCAGAGCATGAGTCGCGAAGACGCTGCAGTTTGCTATGGTATGACGGGCGGCATTCCTGCTTATATCGAGAAAGTCGATCCTGCCGCACCGCTCAAGGACAACATCAAACGTCTTTTTCTTACTCCTACGGGCTATCTCTTTGAGGAGCCGAGTAACCTGCTAATGCAAGAGTGCCGCAATCCCGAGCAATACGATGCGATCGTGCAAGCAATTGCTCAGGGGCGCTCGAAGATCTCGGAGATTGCGAGCTCTACGGGAATCCCTGCGAGCAACGTAAAGAGCTATGTGGATAAGCTGGCGTCGCTTGGGATTGTCGAGCGCGAGCTGCCCCTAAACGAGACGAGCAATAAGCGGGCCGTGTATCTACTGAGCGACCAGATGTTTAGGTTCTGGTACAAGTTTGTGCCGCAGAACATCGGGCTGATTCAAAACGATATGGCCGAGATGGCGTATAAGCGCATTGAGCCGCACGTATCGGATTACATGGGCACGGTCTTTGAGCTTATATGCAGGCAATACGTGTACGAACTCGCGCGGGCGGGCCAACTCGATGTGGTTCCGGCGAGCGTCGGGCGCTGGTGGGGGACGGATAATCGCACGCATACGCAGGAAGAAATCGACTTGATTGTTGACGATGGCGAGGGCGCTGCGCTGTTTGCGGAGTGCAAATGGCGCAATGAACCGGCGGGCGAAGACGTGCTGCAAAAACTCGTGCACCGAAGCGAGCTCTTTAGGCGGCAGCGAAAAAGCTATGCACTTTTCTCAAAAAGCGGTTTTACACAGGGATGTCGGGATGCCGCAGAGAGTAGGGGAGACGTCAAGCTGATCTCGTTTGCCGAGATGTGAGGGGCCACCCTGTGTTTGTGTCTGCACAGGCGGTTACGCTTACTGCGACGAAGCCGTTCGAGAAACGAGCGGCAGGCAACGGAGAAAGGCCCTAACCGTGTCAGCTGAAAAGACGCCGGGTATCTCGGCTATCGATACGACGAACTTTGCGCGCCAGATTGTGCTGGACTTTGAATTTGCGCCGGTGCCAAAGCAGCGCCAGCGCCGTGGGCTGCGCAACGAGATTATCGAGGTCGGCGCCGTCAAGCTCGATTACCACGGCAACGTTATGGGCGAGTTCTCGCAGTTTGTGCAGACGGAATTTACCGAAGGCGTTGCATTCCCCGTTCGCGAGCTTACGGGGATATCGGCCGTGGACACCGCGATGGCCGATCCGCTCTACGTGGTGATCAAAAGGCTCGGTGATTGGATCGGTCGCTACTCCGCCCAGGTGGTCTGTTGGAGCGGGGCGGACCGTCGACAGCTTTTGACCGAGTGCCAGGCAAAGCGCATCGACCTTTCCGCATTTCCTACGGACTGGGTCGACCTGCAGGCGTTTTACACCTCGATTATGGACGTGGGCAGCCACGGGCGCGTCTCGCTGGGCGACGCGGCAACGTGGTTTGGCATCGAGTTCGACGAGTCGACGGGCCATGCCCACAGCGCCCTTGCCGATGCACGCGTGACCGCCAAGCTGCTCAAGCAGATGATGGACGGGAACTACCGTGTGAGTCCGCGCGCCCAGGAGATCCGCCAACGGTGGGGGATGGGCGAGCGAGCTCAGACACGCCTTTCCAGCAAGTGCCCCGAGCTGGGCGACCTGCTGCTGAAGCTGAAGGCGGAGGGGAGGTAGGAGGCTCATTTGGCGACAAGCGGACGGAATGGTTGCGCGAAGGATTCTAGGATCAGCAGCAGAAGACTGCGTTTGGGATCCTACTCAAGGACGCGCTGACACTCGCTGGGACCAAGCAGGTCAAGAGCGTGGACATCGAGATGGCTTCCATTATCGAAGAGCGGCTTGCTAACATGATTCGCTGGACGGATAGGCAGAGACCCGTGACGCTGCGTGCGTCATCGTGCACAATGAGGTGTATAGGCTGCCAGTGGCGAACTATCCCGACGAGGTTCTGAGCAACTGCATCACCGAGATTTTCGAATACTTCTACGAAGAGGGATTTGGCGGCGTAGAGCAATCTGATTTTACGCGTTTGCAGGAGGAAGCCGGTATGGCAGACGAACTTGTTTTTAGTGCTGGCGAGATAGTTTACGCCATGCCTCAACTGCCCAAAGTTACATCTGTGCCGCTGAACGGTAGCGCCGTGCTGGTTGGTTTTAAGGACGCTCCCGATGGGGAGGAGGTCCTCTTTGATTTTGACTCTCGGGCTGAAAAGGCTACGAAGCTCGACTATGAACTTGCAGCCGTTAGCGGGCTCCTCACGGGCGCGTTGAATATCCTTTGGCAGAAAGACTTCAACCTAGAGGGTGCCAAAGAGTGGGGCGACGAGAAGGTTGGCAAATTCGTTCTTACGATTGCCAAGTCTGCGGGTATGACAAAGGCGGATGCAACTCTAGAAGACGCTATTCGCTTTCTAGAGAAAGAGTTTCCTCTTGCCGCGGACAAGCTGACTGCCGAGTTTGGCGGCGGGCTCCAACATCATCTGCGGGATTTCTCGCACCACCCGAGCTTGGTTGGCCTTGCGTGTTCGATCCTCTCGCAATTCACGTGCAAAGGCTATGGTACCGATACAGCCGGCCGGTTTGTCGCCTTTGACCTGCCTGCCGCCGCCTTCGATCCCGACTGCCCTCTTATAGGCAGGAACGTTCCAGAGAAGATCGCGTTTGGCACTCTGTTCTGGGCGATGCATCTCGTGAGCGACATGGCGGGGTCTAGTTCAAACCCCGGTAAGGGGACGGGTGTTCCCGGCGTCGTGTTGTCCCTGCTAAAGGAGCTCTCCTCCCTGCCTGTTTTTCAAGACATACAGATTGCCTATAAGGGCGAGGATATTCGCATCCAGCAATGGATCTCAAAGCTGTTTAACGGAACGGCGTTCAAAACCGAGGACGGCAAGCCCATTCGCTTCGACCTTCGGACGGAAGTCGGTCTTCTCGATCAGGCTTTAGGCCAGGTGCCAGCAGTCGTGGCCAACGAGGTTATCGTTCGTTGTCTCTACATGCTTTCAAGGCTCAAGGCCGAGCTAGAACGTTGCGAAGTGAGCAAGGTTTCCGGCTTGCGCAAGCTCAAGGCTTCGCATTTCATGCCCTACAACAGCAAGGCCCTCACTCGCATGGTCACGGTTTCGAGCACTTCGTTTGTTTTGGCGAATCTGGCGACGGCGGCGGTCAGGGCGGGTATCGAATGCGAGGGGAACAAGGTTGTTTTCGCCCAGAAGTTCTTCTTGCGAATAAACTACGTTGGAGTTGGACGCCTTGCGTTTGCCCTCCATGCCGACTGGGGCTATATGGCGGAGGAAATGTCCGAGGCTTGGGCTGAGCGCGCCAGACGCCGCCAGGATATCTTCGATGGATTCCACTTTTATAGCCTAGATAGAGAAACGACGAGGATTGCCTTTTCGCTGAAGCTTGCCGCCATCAACTACGACTGCGGGAACGAGAAGAACGAAGTGCGCAAAGGGCAAAAGAGGAGCTGGGCTCGCGCGTGGCGGGATTCGGTCGCGGATGGCCCAGGCATAGATGCAGACAGCTACTTTTTGAGCGAGGAAGATGCGTACGGAGCCCTTGAGGCTATTTCGCGGCAGCGAGGCGGTAAGGTGCGCGCCCTGCTGGTTGCACAGGAGTTAGTTGAGTTTTGCCCCTATTCGCAGCTGGGAGATGAAGAGAAGAAGGAATACAAAGGTTTGAAGGAGAGTGGGTCTTGGGTTAAAGATGAATTTCCCAGGAGACAAGACGCTGTTGATTTGGACGCCATACGTTCCCTCGAGAAGCGATGTAAGGCGCGCATTCGCGGGCTTTCAGGCGCGTTGCCAAAGTTTTTGGTGGGCGGAGCCATCACCGCGGTGGTGGCCGTGGGCACTGGAGGAGCTGCCGCGGTGGTCGCTCCAAATATCGCTGTCGGTATCTTTGGAGGCTCGTTTGTCGGCCTCCACGGAGCTGCGCTTGTCAATGCGAGTCTTGCCGCTGCTGGCGGCGGCGCCTTGGCCGCCGGCGGCATGGGTATGGCTGGCGGCACCGCTTTAATTGCGGGCGGCGGCGCTGCGCTTGGCCTTTTGGGTTCTGGCGGCGTTGCCCTGGCGGCGTCGATGGGGGAGGACTATGCTCAGTTCGTGCTCGTTGAATGCTCAAGGCTTCTCGCATTTCTTGATGTGGCAACTGACCGCTGCCCGCATGAGGGGGCCATTTTGGTGCGGAAAGCAGCCGAGGCCGTGCAGCGCGGCATCGCTGGCATTGAAGAAGATGTCGAAAAGGAGAACGGAAAGGGAAATCGCAAGGATGGCAAGTTACTTAAGCAACTGAAGAAGGGTCTTGGGTATTTGACTTCGACCCTTAAGCAGATCGATAAGATGCAGAGGCGCCTTGGCACCGCCGGTGAGGGTGAGCTGCTCAACAGCTTGCCGGCATCGGGCGATGAATAGGTACACTGCATATTGATGCCCCGGGAATGGCCTCTGATACAAGTCGCTGGGGCTCATTTTGTTTTAACGCAAGCTCTATGCCGGTGAGCTTGTTTTCGATGCCACTTGTCGAGGCTGAGTGCAGGTCGGCGACTTGCTCGATGTCTGATTTGCCCTTCGATCAGTTCTTGTCGAGTTTCTTTGGGCGGGAGAGGCAGCGATCTAGATATCCGCTCTTGGCATATGAGACAAGAAGCTCGTAAGACTGTGGCAATGTCAAAAGGCATACACAAGTGTCAGTCTTTTGACATCGTATGATTTTGGGGAGTGGCGTGCAGCGATCGCGCGCCACCATGACGGCGTAAGTGTTTGCTTTCGTTGTAGAATCTAACGATATGAGCATCCCGGTTGCTCCAGTGCTTCGATGCTCTGGTCTTTAGCGCCTTTCGTTCAGTGGAGGACTGACCGCAAGCAGCGTAAACAAGAAAGGGGACAATCGCAAATGAAAGCAACCGAGGCAAATCTGCTCGACCTTATGGGTGTCGCGAAGATGCAGTTCGTCATTCCCGTGTACCAGCGAGTTTACTCGTGGAGCGTAAAAGAGTGCGAGGTTCTTTGGGATGATGTCATGCGAGCGGGTCGTGATGGCGTATCGCACTTCGTGGGGTCGATGCTCTATATCCCCGAGTCCGAGAGCTCTGCCACGAGCATTTCGCGCGTGCTTCTGATTGACGGGCAGCAGCGCATGACGACGTTTTCGTTGATGATCGCTGCCTTGGCTGACTATCTGGAGGGTAATCCCGACAAGGCCGGCTTCCTTGGCGACCTCAAAATCTCTGCGCTGCGGAAGAACTACCTCTTTAACGATGATGATTACAACGGGCTGGCGCGCTACAAATTAGTGCTTTCGCAGGACGATAAAGAGACGCTGTTCTCCATCGTGTCTAAGTCTCCCGTGCCAGATGAAAAATCGGATCGGATCGTCGAGAACCATGCGTTCTTCCGCGAGAAGATGCGTGGGAAATCATTCGACCCTGCAAGGCTTTGGGCGGGGCTAAACCGCGTGCAGGTCATCGACACTAAGCTCACGGCTGGCGTCGACAATGCCCAGCTCATATTTGAGTCCATGAACTCCAAGGGCAAGCCGCTCACGCCTATCGACCTCATTCGTAACTACGTTCTTATGTCGCTTCCCAACGACGAGCAGACCAAGCTTTACGAGGGCTACTGGCATCCGCTCGAGCGTTTGTTCGGAAAAGGCGGCGAAGAAGAGTTCAATGCATTTATCTGGTACTGGCTGTGGCTCAAGGTCCCCAATAGGATGCCGAAGGAAAACGAGGCCTACCACGAGTTCAAACGCTATTTCGCTGACGACTACGATGGGGATACCGAGGGCCTGCTGAAGGAGCTCCGCGAATATGCGCAGAGATATGCCAGGTTGTTCCTTGACCAGGAGAAAGACGAGGGTCTGCGTCGAGTGTTCGGCAGGATTGCCTGTCTTTATGTGAAGTCGGTCAGGCCTTTGCTGATGCTGCTTTACTCGGTTTATGAAGGAGGCAGGATTGACCGCAATGCGTTTTTACGTATCTGCGAGACTATCGAGTCGTTCCTGTTCAGGCGGGCGGTTTGTGGCAGGCTTACCACGGGTCTAAATAATTTCTTTGCCGGCATGTATCGCAACCTTGAGCAACAGGACGATATAGAAGAGTACGTTACGGCGATGCTCCTTATCCATAGCAGCGGTATGACCGCGTACTTCCCGACTGACGAGCATTTTGTCGAGGAGTTTAAGACGCGTGACTGCTACAACCGCTTCTCTAAAAAGCGCTATTACCTGGAGCGCATGGAGAACTGGCACCACCCGAAGGAGCCCATCTCGGCTGACGATTACCAGATCGAGCACGTCATGCCCCAGACGATCGATGATGAGCACGGCTGGAAGGAATCACTCGGCGAGAACTGGGAAGACATTCATGACAGGCTGTGCAACAACTTGGGAAATCTTACGCTGACGGGCTACAACCAGGAGTACTCAAACCGGTCGTTCTCGGACAAGCTCAATCTTCCGAACGTGGGATTTAAATGCAGTCCGCTCTACCTAAACAAGTCGATCGCCTCGCATGAAAAATGGGGCGAGGAGGAGATTGGGCAGCGTGCGGACGAGCTGGCGAAAGAGGCGTGCGAGATATGGAAGTACCCCGATCTTCCGGCAGATGTCGTCGACAAGTATCGCCCCTCTCGCGGGGAGTCTGACGAGGCGCCTATTTGGACTCTGCAGGAGAACCACCCCACTTTTGCTGAAGGCGGACTCAACCAGAAGCTTTTCGATGAGGTACGCGAGTCCGTTCTGAGTGGTAACCCTTCGTGGGAGTCCTACTATGTAGGCTTCAGGTCGGGCAAGCGAAAATTGCACGCCGTGCTAGAAGGCAGGACCAGCAACGGTGGTTGGATTGCCGTCGGCCTGGCAAAGAGCGTTGACGATCTGACGGATCCAGAGGGCCTGTGTCAGGACAAGCGCTCACAGGGCGGATTTGGCCCGGGTCTACCGACCTATGTCGCACTTCGGAACGCTGATGACATTCCCGCGGTGCTCGATCTTATAAAGCAGTGCTAGGTTGAAGGCCGGGGATTGGCCCCCCCCCGGCCTTCATTGCCTCAGATTTGTTGGTGGCTCTTCACCGTAAAGCGCATCTGGTGGGAGAGGCTGCTCTTGGTCGGTTGGTGTCGGAATCGCGGGCAATTATTCGGCCTAAATCCGGAAAAGTGCAATATTGGCTGGTATAAAAGTACGGAAAAGTGTCGTAATATACACTTTAAAACATCGAAAAAGTGTCGAAATGAGCACCTAGCAACCACGGAAAAGTGTATCATAGTGCTAAAACAGCACGTAATAAGGGGTACGCTTATGCTGCAAAGAAAAGCAAAAGCACAGTTTGAATCCTGGCTTGCCTCGTCGCCTAACAAGGCTCTTTTGGTCAAGGGCGCCCGACAGGTAGGAAAGTCATATTTGGTCAACATCTTTGCAAGCGAATCGTTCGAAAATGTCGTGACGTTCGACCTTATCGCCGACGCGTCCGTGCGCGATTCGTTTTTGGCGGCAAAAAGCGCGGATGACCTGCTTATGCGCATGTCTATTGCTGCAACGCAGCCGATGGTTGCGAACAAGACCGTTGTGGTTATCGACGAGGTGCAGCGATGCCCCAACGTAGTGACGTTTATCAAATACCTGGTCCAGCGCGGCGACTTTCGATACATCCTTACCGGATCGCTCCTTGGCGTTGAGCTCGAGGGCATCGATTCCCTGCCGGTGGGGTATGTCGAGCAGGTCCAGATGTACCCGCTCGACTTTGAGGAGTTCTGCTGGGCAAGCGGCGTTGCTGCCGGAGCGTTTGACATGCTCAGGGGTTGTCTAAAGGACGAAAAGGAGCTCCCCGGCTATCTGTATGACCGCTTGCTCAATCTGTTCCATCAGTATGTGGTGGTGGGGGGCATGCCCGACGCGGTCAATTCCTTCTTGGCGACGCGCAATGTCGACGAGGTTCGAAACATCCATCGCGATCTTCACGCCCTGTATCGCGATGACATCGCAAAGTACGCTCCGCCTGAGCTACGCTTGGTTATTCGCGATATCTATGATCTGATTCCCAGCGAGGCCGGCTCCAAAAACAAGCGATTCAAACTGTCATCGATTAACGGTGTCAAACGTTTTTCGCAGGTGACAGATCATTTTCTCTGGCTATCGGAGGCGGGTGTCGCGCTTCCCGTCTATAACGTAACGGCGCCCGTGGCACCCCTTTTATTGGGGGAGCAACGAAATCTGTTCAAGCTGTTTTACTTGGACACCGGAATGCTCATGTCGTCGTATTCCAAAAGGGTCGCCCAAGGCGTTTTTGATGGGGAGGCGGAAGACGCCTTTGGCATGAACATGGGGGCGGCGTTTGAGGGCTTCGTTGCCCAAGAGCTCAAAGCCCACGGATTCAGATTGCGCTACTTTACGTCTAAAAAAGTCGGCGAGCTCGATTTTGTGGAGGAGACGCTCGATGGGGAGGTCCTTGCCATCGAGGTCAAGTCGGGCAAGAGCTTTAAGTCCCATGCGGCGCTCGACAACGCGCTCGCGACGAAGGGCTACGGAATCGATCGCGCCCTGGTACTTGCGGAATGTAATCTTCACCGCGATGGTGACGTGCTGTATCTGCCCATCTTTATGGCAGAGCTTTTGGAGCCGTAACATGCCGCCGGCTCTTCCGGCCCTCCCTTAACCCTCGCTACTCGTCTCCGTCGTTGGGGTCGCCTTTGAGGGTGTTGATGTCCAGGTGCTGGTTGTCGTCCTCTTTTTGCTGCGTTGCCGATTCGGACGCGGTGGGGCCGCGGAATAGCTGGAATCCCTCAAACGCGATCACGCCGAGCAGGGCGATGATGATGGCGATAAAGACAACCTTTGCCGCCTGCGAAAACTCCGAAAAGCGCGGCGGTTCTTCTTCGGTGTGGTAATCGGCAGCGCGCCTATCGTCGGTGCCGTGGGTATACGACGATGCCGAGGCTGCCTTTACGCTCGCTTGGTTGTAATCGGGAGCGGGCGTGGCGGCAAACGGGTCGCGAGAATAGTCGCTCGACGTTTGACCGTAATCCTCGGTTTCGATGCGGCTGGCGCGAGGCTGTTTCCTCGGGCGGTTGGCGTATGCTGCGGTGTTGTCGTGAGCGGAGTCGTGTTCCTCGGCAGCCGCAAACAGGGGGTTTACCGGAATGTCGAGTGCCGGCATGCCGCCCGAGGTCTCGTCCAGATCTGCCGCCGCCCAGGAATCAAAGGCAAACTGGCGGTTGGAAAGATCATCCAGATCCATGACAGGCGGCTCGAGCTCGGGCTCGGGAGTCGTGTATGCCGACTGCTGCGGGGCAGCGTAGTGAATCGTGTTGTCTGCCGTGGGGCGCTGTGCCGCTGCAGCGAGAAACGCCGCCGTCTCGGACGGATCGCTAGCAGGACGGGGTGCAGGGGCGGCTTTACGCGTCGCCTGCACGATGGGACGGGTGGCAAAGTCGTCCGCGGGCACAGATGCCGGCGCGGGCGTGGCGGAAGGTGCGTGCTTTGCACTTGTTGGGCGAACCCCGCCGCCCATGAGCTCCTCGGCGGTCCAGGGGCGGTCGCTCATCACGTCGTCGAGGCTCAGCGCAAAAAGGCCCTCTTCGCCCTCGTCAAACGCGTGTTTCGCATGCCTGGCGCCAGAAGCGGTGCCTCCGCGGCCGTTGTGTGATGCGTTGCTCGACCCCATCTTGTCCCATCCTTTCGAAATGCTCACATTCATCGATTATATGGAACTTGCCTTGCGGCCGACTCTCGGATTCGCGCATTCCAGAACTCGCGCCCAAAAGGGGAGGGATGCGGGCGCGCTGACTATTTGTCGTCGGCCTCTGCCTTGGCCTCGTTGAGGTAGCTGTAGAAGCTGTACTTAGAGATGCCAAAGAACTCGCAGGCGCGTTCGCTTGACTTGGAAATGAGGAAGGCGCCGCGACGGTCGAGGTAGCCAATGGCGCGGATGCGCTCGTCTTTGGTCATGAGCGCCGCGGGCTTGCCCACAAACTGTTCGCACTCGCGCAGCAGGTCTTCGAGCAGGTCGCCGATGTTTTTGGTAATGGGCTCGGGCTCGGTGTATCCCTTGTCGCCCGTGCCGGTGAGCGCGTCGAGCGAACGCTCAAACGCCTTCATGAGCGTGATGTCAAAGTTGATGCCCATAATGCCAACGGGGTTGCCGGCGTCGTCGCGAATGAAGATGGTAGACGATTTGAGCAGCTTGCCATCGGCGGTCTTGGTGAGGTACGGCGCGCGGTCGTTGACCTCGGCGGCATCCTCGTGCATGGACTCGAGCACAATATGGCTGGGGCCGTCGCCCAGTTTACGTCCGCTGATGTGGCCGTTTTCAATCACCACGATAGAGTGGTCCATGTCCTCGGTCTCCAGATCGTGGACGACGATTTCGCAGTTGGGGCCAAACTGTAGCGCCAGGCTGCGCGCAAGACGCTTGTAAAACTCAATCTGTGCGGGGGTCATAGGTGCCTTCCTAAAAATTAGTTTGGGCTCACTGTGCCATAAACCCCACTTGTTCGCAAATAACTAAAGCGTCGCTGCGTTATGCGACCGTTCGGCGGCGAAAAGGTACCGATTACGGCAACAAACAATTTGTTAGGTTTTCCAATCAAAAAGTGTGATAGAACAGTGCTAACAAACTTTTTGTTTGGCATCCACATAAAAGTTCAGCCGCATGAATGGGAATGGGCTGAAACGCGTATGCGGGGGCCGGCAAGAGAGAACTTAAGGAGTTCACCGTATGGCCGATAAGATCCAGTGGGCGGGCAACACGATGCCCAAGAGCGATGACAAGCACTTGGGAATCATGAGCCTCGACCACGTGAAGAAGGCCCGCGCCTTCCACCAGTCGTTCCCCCAGTACACCGTCACTCCGCTTGCCCGCCTGGATGGCCAGGCCGCGCGCCTGGGCCTGTCCAACCTGTGCGTTAAGGACGAGAGCTATCGCTTTGGCCTCAACGCCTTTAAGGTCCTGGGCGGTTCGTTTGCCATGGCCAACTACATTGCCGACGAGACCGGCAAGGACGTTGCCGAGTGCACCTTCGATTACCTGACCTCCGATCAGCTTGCCAAGGACTTTGGCCAGGCTACCTTCTTTACCGCTACCGACGGCAACCATGGCCGCGGCGTGGCATGGGCTGCCAACAAGCTGGGCCAGAAGGCCGTCGTGCACATGCCCAAGGGTTCCACCAAGCCCCGCTTCGATAACATCGCCGCCGAGGGCGCCACGGTGACCATCGAAGAGGTCAACTACGACGAGTGCGTGCGCATGGCCGCCGCCGAGGCCGATGCCTGCGAGCGCGGCGTCATCGTTCAGGACACCGCCTGGGAGGGCTACGAGAAGATCCCTTCCTGGATCATGGAGGGCTACGGCACCATGGCTTCCGAGGCTGCCGAGCAGCTGCGCGAGATGGCCATCAACCGCCCGACGCACGTCTTTGTTCAGGCCGGTGTAGGCTCGCTGGCCGGCGCCGTGGTGGGCTACTTCACCAACCTGTATCCCGATAACCCGCCCACCTTCGTCGTGGTCGAGTGCGCTCCCGCCGCCTGCCTGTACAAGGGCGCTGCCGCCGGCGACGGCGATCCGCGCATCGTGGACGGCGACATGCCCTCCATCATGGCCGGCCTGTGCTGCGGCGAGCCCAACATCTTGGGCTGGGATATCCTGCGCAACCACACCACCGCCTTCGTGTCCTGCCCCGACTGGGTCACCGCTCGCGGCATGCGCACCCTGGGCGCTCCCGAGAAGGGCGACCCGCGCGTCATCTCCGGCGAGTCCGGCGCCGTGACCACCGGCCTGGTCGAGACTCTCATGCTCGATCCCGAGTACGCCGAGCTCAAGGAGCTCATCGGCCTGGACAAGACGAGCTCCGTGCTCTGCTTCTCCACCGAGGGCGACACCGATCCGGATCAGTACCGTCGCATCGTCTGGGAGGGCGAGTATCCGACTTGCTAGCGGGTCTGACCTGTCCGGAGGCAGCCG
>CABMPS010000034.1 GCA_902388545.1 uncultured Collinsella sp. | reverse complement strand
TCTTGGCGCGACTTCTGGCAAAGCCAGGTGAGCGCAAAGGAAACAGTGTAGGGGGACGGGGCTTCCGGCGGGAAGTTTAGCGACGCTTACGCCTTGTTGACGGAGCCAAACTCCTCCATGAGCTCCTTGGTGCGGGCAACGATGTTGTCGCGACCAGGCTTGAGGAGCTTGCGGGGGTCAAAGCCCTTGCCCTGCTGATCCTTGCCAGCCTCGATGTACTCGCGGACGCCCTTGGCGAAGACGAGCTGCAGGTCGGTGTTGACGTTGATCTTGGAGATGCCCAGGGAGATGGCCTTCTTGATCTGATCCTCGGGGATGCCGGTGCCACCGTGCAGGACGAGGGGCAGGTCGCCGGTCTGGGCCTTGATCTCGCCCAGACGCTCGAAGGAAAGGCCAGCCCAGTCGGCGGGGTACACGCCGTGGATGTTGCCGATACCGCAGGCGAGGAAGTCGACGCCCAGGTCAGCGATCTGCTTGCACTCAGCAGGATCAGCGAGCTCGCCGCTGGAGGTCACGCCGTCCTCGGTGCCGCCGATGCCGCCGACCTCGGCCTCGATGGACATGCCCTTGGAGTGGGCAAGCTCAACGAGCTCCTTGGTGCGGTCGAGGTTAAGCTGGAAGGTCTCCTCGTGAGAGCCGTCATACATGATGGACGTGAAGCCGGCCTCGATGCACTTGAAGCAGTCCTCGTAAGAACCGTGATCGAGGTGAAGGGCGACGGGAACGGTAACGCCCGTGGCCTCGACGGCAGCCTTGACCATGTCGGCGCAGACCTTGAAACCGCCCATCCACTTAGCGGCACCAGCGGTGCACTGAAGGATCAGCGGAGACTTGGCCTCCTCGGCGGCCTGGAGAATAGCCAGGGTCCACTCGAGGTTGTTGGTGTTGAAGGCACCGAGACCGTACTTGCCGGCCTCGGCCTTCTTGAGCATGTCTGCTGCGTTGACGAGCATAAAAGAAACCTCCTGTAAGGTTGCTCCGATAACGCCTGAGATTTTACCACGGCGCACCCGAGCATAAACGTTCGTTTGTTCACGAATATCGTCCAAACAGACTTTTTTGACCGTTTGCCCTACGGAATCGACCCGTTGGGGAAAAATAGCTTGACGTCTGGACGCTTCTCGTGCTTCAAAAGCCGACCATTAAGCTACATCTGCATGAAAGGGTTCTGTATGAGCTCGCGTGCCATGGTGGTCGAATCGCCATGGCCGGTTAGGCAAACGGTATCGGGCGGAAGAAGCCGGGCGAGCTTGGAGAGCGAGCGCAGAATAGCCGCCCCATCTCCTCCAGAAAGATCGGTGCGGCCGTGCCCACCCGGAAACAGGGTGTCGCCCACAAAGGCAATGTTCCCCTGCTCGGTGGCAGCAAACAAGACGATCCCGCCCGGCGTATGCCCCGGCGTCTCGATCACCTGCAGGCAGATATCGCCCACCTCGATAGCATCGCCCTCGGCGAGCAGGCGCGTCGGCTCCCCGGGGTCGGGCGTCTCAATGCCCCACATAGCTCGCTGCTCCTCGATGTTCGCATGCGGCACCGTCACATCCTTAGCACACAGCTCATACTGGCAGCCCTCGCCAACGGTGGTTCGCACGCCGGCAACACCACCAACATGATCGGCATGGCCATGAGTGCATACGGCGCCAAGCACGCGTACGCCGGGATGCTCGGCTCGAATATGCTCCACCAAACGCTCGCCTTCCCATGCGGGATCGATAATCACGCACTCATTGTCCGAAATAACAGCATAGCTATTGGTCTGAATGGGACCGTTTACGAGCGTCTCGATCTCGACCGATCCCTTGGGAGTTAAATCCAAGGACACAGCACTCATGCCCCTCTCCTCTCTATAGAACTCGAGGCATCAAACGATGCCTCGAGTGTAGCGAATATCGATAATGTGGCACGTTCGTCGCGACTAAACGCGGCGCTTAAGCTGGGCTCCACCCTCGCCGGGCATCAAGCGACGCGCGTCGTAGACCGAGTCAACGCTGCTGATAGAGGCAAGCAACGGATCCAGGCCGCTCGCGTCCGAGATCTCGACCATAAAGCGCAGGGTTGCAATACCCTCGCGGTTGGTCGACGTGGCGGCAGAAAGGATATTGCCGCCCGCATCGCCAATAGCAATGGTGACATCCTTGAGCAGGCCCATGCGGTCCAGGCACTCCACCACGATCTCGACCTGGAAGAGGGTGTCGGCAGCGCCGTCCCACTCCACGTCGATCATGCGCTCGGGATGTTCCATAAGGCCTTTGACGTTGGGACAGTTGGCGCGATGCACCGAGACGCCGCGACCGCGCGTGATGAAGCCGACGATGTCGTCGCCCGTCACGGGGTTGCAGCAATGGGCCAGACGGACCAGCAGGCCGCTGTTGCTCTCGCCCTTGACGATAATGCCGTTGCTGGCGCTCTTGCCGCGCTTTTGCGGCTTGCGGTTGGAGCCGCGGGCAGGCTGCTTGACGACCTCGGCAATGGCTTCGGCCTTGGTGAGCTGTTCCTCGGGTTTGGGGTCCAAGATTTGCTCGACCTTATTGCCAACGGCACGTGGGGCGACTTTGCCCGCACCAACGGCGGCAAACAGGTCCTCGAGCTGCTTATAGTTAAACTGCTCCGCCACGGCGTTGAGCGCACGCGTGGATCGTGGCGTAGAGATGCCATATCCGCGCTTGCGCAGGTCCTTAGCCAGTATATCGCGGCCGGCGGCAGCGTCGTCGTCCTTGGTCGCGGCGGCGAAGTAACGGCGGATCTTTGACTTGGCGGAAGGTGTCTTAACGATCTTGAGCCAATCACGCGACGGCTTGGAACTCTTGTTGGTCAGAATCTCGACACGGTCGCCCGTCTTGATCTCGTGCGTGAGCGGGGCCACCGCACCGTTGATCTTAGCGCCGACGCAGTGGTTGCCCACCTCGGTGTGAACGGCATAGGCAAAGTCGAGCGGCGTGGAGCCGGCACGAAGCGCCATGACCTCGCCCTTGGGCGTAAAGACGAAGATCTCCTGATCGAACAGATCGACCTTCAGCGAATGCAGGTATTCCTTGGCGTCGGTGATCTCATCAGACGCAGCCCAATCGAGCGAATGTTTGAGCCAGTTAATCTGGTCGTCCAAGCGCTGGGCATCATTGGTCTTAGACGCAGACGATCCGCCCGACTTCTTATAGAGCCAGTGAGCGGCAATACCGTACTCGGCCTGCTCGTGCATCTCGTAGGTACGAATCTGAATCTCGAGCGGGCGGGCCGTGGGGCCGATAACCGTCGTGTGGAGCGACTGGTAGTTATTGACCTTGGGCATGGCGATATAGTCTTTAAAGCGACCAGGCATGGGGTGCCACAGCGTATGCACCGCGCCGAGCGTAGAGTAGCAATCACGTACCGAATGCGTGATGACGCGCAGTGCCACCAGGTCGTAGATCTCGGAAAATTCCTTGCCCTTGCGCTTCATCTTTTGGTAGATGGACCAATAGTGCTTGGAACGGCCGTTGATCTGGAAGTCCTCCAGGCCAATGCGGTTGAGCTCGTCGGTGAGCGTCTTGATGGTCTCGGCCAGATAGCGTTCACGGACCTCGCGCGACTCCGCCACCATGCGCGCGATGCGTTGGTAGGCGTCGGGCTCAAGATAGAAGAAGGACAGGTCCTCGAGCTCCCATTTAATGGAGCTCATGCCCAGACGGTCGGCCAGGGGCGCATACACGTCCATGGTCTCGCGGGCCTTAAACAGGCGACGGTCCTCACACAGGGCCGCAAGGGTGCGCATGTTGTGCAGACGGTCGGCAAGCTTAACGATGATGACGCGGATGTCCTTGGACATGGCGAGGAACATCTTTCGTAGCGTGAGCGCCTGTTTCTCGTCCATGCTGTCGACTTCGATGTTGGTGAGCTTGGTCACGCCATCGACGAGCTCGGCCACCGTATCGCCAAACAGGCCGGAAACATCGGCAAGCGAGGTCTCGGTATCCTCGACGGTATCGTGCAGCAGCGCGGCGCACACCACATCGCAGTCCATCTTGAGATCGGCCAAAATGATGGCCACCTCGACGGGATGGTTGATGTACATCTCACCCGAGCGGCGCTTTTGGTTGCAGTGCTTCTCGGCAGCAAAGCAATAGGCCTGCTCCACCTTAGAAAAGTCGTCCTCATTCATATATTTGAGGCACAGGCGCTCCAGCTTGTCGTAGCTGTCCGCCATAATCTCGGGCGGCAGCTCATCGGCATGCTTATAGTGCTCCATCTCCGAGAACGGCTGGAGGGCGGAATCATGGGCGGTACGGGCTGCGGCATCCATCGAGGTCCCCTTCCCCTAGGCCCGCGGTACGATCGGGCGGTTAACTTTGGCTAGCATATCAGAAGCGCACGAATCGAGCGCCCAACTCCGGAAAGCCGAGAACTCCATGCGCGAACGCAAGCCCTCCAAATAGCGAATTGACCTGCTCAATTGCACACGGCCGGGGTTTTCGGCCATCGCGATGCGACGGGTGTCGTCAAACCCCGAAACGCGACAGAAGCCAAGCTCTTCGAAGATTCCCAGGCCACTTTCCACCGAGCGCTCGTCGACCGGCGTGCGAGCATCGATGGCAAGGCACATCTGCGCGATGTCGATATCGCTCGCGCTAAAGGAATCGTCCCCGGTCTTGCCGCGGTTGGAGCGCCACATGGTTTGCAGCGCGCGATAGAGCGTGACGAGCTCGTCGCGCTCAGGCGCATAGCAGTCGAGTAGGCGCTCGTTAATGCGGGCGTCGCGCGACGAATAGAGCAGGTGAATCACGGCGGGCTGTCCATCGCGACCGGCGCGGCCACTCATCTGGTTAAACTCAATCGCGCCAAACGGCATGTGATAGAGCACGACATGGCGAATATCGGGAAGGTTGACGCCCTCGCCAAAGGCAGAGGTCGAGACGATGCAGCTGAGGCATCCGTCACGAAACGCCTCCTCTACGCGATGGCGGTCGGTGCGCGTAAGGCCCGCGTTGTAAAAGGCGATATGCGACGCGTAGTCGGGAACGCGTTTGCGTAGCGTCTTGGCAAGCGCCACGGACTGATCACGCGAGTTGACGTAGATGACGGTCTTCTCCCCCGTCGCGACGATGGACACCAGGCGGTTTTCGCGGCTCGCAAGATCGCGGTCGTCCTCGAGCCGCAAGTTCTCGCGCACGGTCTCGTCGACCACCGTACGGGCAATCGACAGCACGCGGGCAAGCTCCGCCACGACCGGAGCCGTCGCGGTGGCCGTCGCCGCCATAACGACCGGATCGCCCAGGGCCTTGAGGATATCGGGCATGTCGAGGTATGCGCTTCGGTCGCCGCCCTTGGCAAGACCGGCATGGTGCGCCTCGTCAATAACGACAAATCCGATACGCCCCGAGCGCGCAAAGCGGTCGCGGTGAATAGACAGGAACTCAGGCGTCGTGAGTACGATGCCGGTGCGGCCCGAAGCCAGGCCGGCAAACACGTCATCGCGCGTTGCTTCCACGGTCTCGCCGGTCAACACGCCCACGCCAATCCCGAGTGCAGCCATCGTCGATGAAAGATGATAGGCCTGGTCGGCAACGAGCGCGCGCAGCGGATAGACAAAGATGCTCGCACGCCCTCGAAGGACCGCCTCGCGCGCGGCGTGCACATGGAAGATGAGCGACTTACCACGTCCCGTCCCCATAACGGCCAAAACGCTCTGGTGGTCGGCGAGCGCGTCGAGTGCCTCGACCTGCGCGCGATGTGGCTGGTTCGAGCCGATAAAGCTATGGATAAGCGAGCGCGTGAGCTCGGTATAAGAAAGCTGGGCGAGCGTCTCGCGTTTACGCGACTCCAGGCGCAGGCCAGAATCCGCCGGCTGCACGCCGCGGCGAAGCTCGCATGCCGGATCGTCGATATTGGACGCCGCGGTATCGCGCACCAAGACATCTTTGATCATGAGCTTGGGCTTCACGCGTCCCTGCCAATGCTCGGCCACGGCCTCGAACACCAAGTCGACGGCGCTGTCGCAATTGATGAGCCTATCGATCTGCGGCACGCGGAACATGATGGCCGGCACACTCGCGGCGCCATCGGTCGCCACAAAGCGCATGTGCTCGCCGGTTTTGCCCACCACGGCGCGATCGCACATCGTCACGCCCTCGGCAGCCAGAAGCGGCACCTTATTGCCCTGGCCAAACGGCTCAAGACGAGAAATCTGCTCGATAGTCTCGATATTTAGCTCGGAGAGGTCAACGGTGGCGGCAACCTCGTCAGTGTCCTCAAAGTCATCGGCGGGAAGCTCCGATAGCACGGCCGAAAGGCGACGGCGGAACTCATCGAGCTTGGATGCCTCGATGGTTACACCCACCGCACCGGCATGCCCGCCGCGACGAATCAGCAGATCGGAGCAACGCTCGACGGCATCGAACAGGTTGACCTTGCCCACCGAGCGACCCGATCCGCGTGCAACGCCGTCCTCGATCGAGAAGAGCAGCGCCGGCACGTGATAGCGATTGGTCAGGCGGCTCGCCACGATGCTCTTGACGCCCTCGTGCCAGCCCTCGCCGCCCACGACGATTGCGCGCCCGCCGTCATAAGTCTCCTCGACCTTCGCCATGGCATCGCGCGTAAGCTCGGCCTCGATCTCGCGGCGCTGACGGTTGATTTCCTCGAGCTCGGCTGCCAGTGCACTTGCCTCGATAGGATCGCGGGCAAGCAGCAGGTCGAGCGCCAGCTTGGGATCAGCCATGCGGCCGGCAGCATTCAGACGAGGGATGAGCGAAAACGACAGGCCGTCGGCCGTAATGGTAGAAAGGTCGACCTTGGCAAGTGCGGCAAGCGCGATATAGCCGGGACGGGCCGTCACGCGCATCTGCTGGATGCCCTCGGCGACCAGTGCGCGATTCTCGGGCGTGAGCGGCATCATGTCGGACACGGTGCCCAGCGCCGCGACCTCGATCAGCGAACGCCAATACGACGGCTTGCCCAAACGCTCGCCCAGGACCTGCACCAGCTTGAGCGCCACGCCGGCACCGGCAAGCTCGCGCGAGGGGCCCTCGTCCTCGAGCTTGGGGTCGGTCAGGGGCACGCCCTGCGGCACCTGGTCGGACGGCTCGTGATGGTCCGTGACCACCAAATCGATCCCCAGGCTCTCCAGATAGGAGACCTCCTCCTTGGCGGCAATGCCGTTATCGACGGTCACGATCAGGTTGGGTTGGGCGAGCTCGTTGACGCGGTCGAGCGCCGCACGCGACAGGCCGTAGCCCTCGTCAAAGCGATGCGGAATAAACGGCGTGACGTTGGCGCCAAACGAACGTAGCGCCTCGGTCAACAGACAAGTCGACGTAATGCCGTCGACGTCAAAATCGCCAAAGACGGCGATGCGCTCGTGGCTGCGAATAGCACGCTCAACGCGGTCAGCGACGACCGCCATGCCCGGAATAACGAGCGGGTCCGCCCAGTCGCGATCGAGCGAAGGCGTCAAAAACAGCTGGCCTTCCTCGATGGATGTAATGCCGTGCGCAACCATAATGCGCGCCACCAGCCCGGGTATGCCCAGGCCAGCCGAAAGCTCCTTTTCGAGCTCGGGGTTTTGCCGAGCGACCGCCCAGCGATGCGTCGTCTTAAGCGATGACATAGGCGCCCACCCCCGATAGGGGCAGGTCGCCGCGATACCTCTCACGGTTCATAGCGATGAGTCCTCTGTGTATGCCCGCTTCGGCAGGCAGATCTGTTGAACGGATTTATTATACCGTGCGGCACGGACGCAGAACCTCGCGGCACGCCGCGGTTTCGGTAAACGATGCCGGTAATAGCCTCGAAATATTCAAGCGTTTCTGACACACGGACGCATGCGAGCGTCTAGCATATCCATTCAAAACGGATTCACGAGCAAAGGGAGTCACAAGAGCATATGAAGCAATGGGTTGGACTGGGTAAGTTTCTCGCGGGGTACATGCAGGTCATCGTTCCGATTTGCGTTACGCTCGGCGTGCTCTTTCCCCAGCAGATCGGCGTGCTCAAGCCAATCGTTCCCGCCCTGTTTGCCTTTATGACGTTCCAAGGTGCGCTCAGCAACACTTTCCATCAGGTTACTGAGGTGTTCCGCCGTCCGCTGCATCTGATTGCGGCATTGCTCGTCTCGGCGGCGCTCATCCCCCTTGCAGCCTATGCCGCAGGATCGTTGTTCTTTGGTTCCAACCCAAACCTTGTCTGCGGCATCGTGCTCGAGTACAGCGTACCCGTGGCAGTCACCGCCTTTATGTGGATCAGCATGTTCGGCGGCAACGGCCCGCTCGCGCTCACCATCATCCTGACGTCCTCGGTCATCTCGCCCGTCACGATTCCGCTCACGCTTAAGCTCCTGCTGGGTGCCACCGTTGCAATCGATGTTCCGGGCATGATGCAGAACATGGCCTTTATGATCGCCATCCCCGCCGTGCTCGGCATCGTGATCAACGAGTTCACGCGCGGATGGGGACACGAGAAACTCTCCCCCGCGCTTTCGCCCGCCTGTAAGTTCATGATGATGGGTGTCATCGCCTCCAACTCCACCGCCATGAGCGAGTACGTGCTGCACATGAATGCGGTGCGCCTGGAAGTCGCCCTCTTTATTTTGACCTTCGCCATCAGCGGCTTTGTCGTCGGCATTCTGGTCGCCCGCGCGCTGCATCTGCCATATAGCGAGACGACTACCATGTGCTTTACCTGCGGCATGCGTAACATCTCTTCGGGCGCCGTCATCGCCACGCAGTACTTTCCAGGCGAAGTCGTGTTTCCCGTCATGTGCGGAACGCTGTTTCAGCAGGTGCTGGCCTCGATTATCGGGCACCTCTTTGAGCGCCTAACCGGCGAGGAGCGCGCCAAACAGCGCAAGCGGGTCAAGGCTGGGCGCGACGCGATGGCACGCTAGGCAGCACACTTTTCGAAGGCGCTCGCCTTGCTATACGAGCGTTTCCAGATGCGCGCGTAGGCGCTCAGCATCGATATCGAGCGTGGTCTCGGCATTAACCTGGGCCAGACGATAGCCCACGAAGTAGGGCGATACCACCCAACGTGGCAACGCCTTGGCAATGGTCCGGCCGTCCATGTGGTAGAAGAACAAGTTGTACGACTCCGCGCGACCGCCGTGGTGTTCGTGCAGGATATAGCGCAGGGCCACCTGAATCGCATCGGCAAACAGGTCCGCTTCGGCTTGGTCGCGGGCGTCGTCGCTGGCGGCGATTCCCTGTGGGACTGAAACATTGACCTCAAAGAACCCCATGATCGGTTCGGTTGAGATGTTGACCGAGACTCTCCCCTGTTGCCAGACATTGACGCCTTCGAAATTGGCGGAAGTCAGCGCCGCATAGCCGTCCTCCTGTTCCAAGCCCACAATCTGCATGTGTGGATGGACGAGACTGCCGCCCGAAAGCGGGCCTTTGTTCTTGTACATGAGCACACTGCGGTACTGTTGGGAATCGATCATCTGCTGCCAACAGCCCAGGGCAAACCGCATCACATGATGCAGCTCATCTGGTTCATAGGTCGCCAGGTCGGCGTCGTGATTGGCCGACTCGATCAATACGGTCTGACGGGTGGCCCGCAAGGTCTTGAACTTATTCTCGAGCCAGATGCAGTCACCATCGCGCTGGATGATGTTGGCGAGCCCCTCCGTGTCGCAAAAGGGGCACGCGGTGCCAGGGCGACGATTATCGTCGGGCTTGCCGCTCGCCTGCTGGACGTCAAATACCAGCGCCACGGGTTATACCCCCAGCGGCACGATCTTGGTGCCATGGAGCTCGGAGACGCCTAGCGCCGCCACGACCGCGTCGCGATTTGCCGTAGTGATGCCGCCGCCGGGAAGGATGGTCAAGCGATCGCCCGCATACTCGATTAAACGAGCCAGGTGATCGAAATTATCCTCGATCGACGTACCGGCCGCACCGCCATGTGTGAGGATGCGCGTAACGCCGCAGTCGGCAAGTGTATCAATCGCATCGAGCTGAACCTCGGGCGAGAGCTGGTCAAATGCCATGTGGAAGGTGATGTCAAGGGGCTCGCGCTTGCACTCCTCCGTCGCGCAGCCCGTAGCCATAACGAGGGCGCCGAGGGTGAGCTCGTCGAGCGCCCAGCCGCTGGCACAGGGCTTGCAGCAGCCAAAGACCAGGCCGTCAACGCCGGCACTCACAGCAAGGCCCAGGTCCATCTCCATCATGCGCAGCTCGTCCTGGTTGTAATGAAAGTCGCCACCACGCGGACGAATCATGCACATCACTCGCGCGTCATGCTCGTGAGCGTAACTGACTGTAGCGCTAATAACGCCGGCGGAAGGCGTGGTGCCACCGACGGTAAGGTTGTCACACAGCTCAATGCGCCCCGCACCAGCCTCGATGGCCGCCGGCACTCGCTCAAAGTTCTCGGCGCAAAATTCGTACAGCATAGATAGCCCCCAGAAGACATTTCTATTTCCACACGGCATTGTCGCACGTTAAATAGCAACCCGCACGATGGAACAAAACCTTGACAAGGAGTGTCCCAAAGTGCCGGCACATAAGGAACGTCCCCAGGTGCCACCTTGAGCGATGGGCACTCATTTAAGTACGTCCCCAATGAGTACCCGCAGGGGACAGACAGACCAGACTCCCTATACGACAACTGTTGACATCATATACTATGTGTCATATAGTAGGTGTTACACAGTATACTACGAAAGGAGGTGTGCGGATGGAGGCACAGATGAAGCGCGGCTTCCTCGAGGCCTGCGTGCTCGCGGCCGTCTCGGGCGAGGAATCCTACGGCTATCAGATCGTGAAGGACGTGCCCGCGAGTATGGGACTCACGGAATCCACGCTCTATCCGTTGCTCAAGCGCCTGGAGAAGGCGGGCTGCATCACCGCGCGCTCCGCCGAACACAACGGGCGGCTGCGGAGGTACTACCGCATCACGGACGCCGGGCGCGAGCGTATCGCCGAGTTCCTCGCCGAATGGCCATCCGTGCAGAAGATCTACCGTTACGTGGAGGGGGCGCACCATGACGCGCGATGAGTTCTTGAACCGGCTGGGCGAGCTTCTGGCCTGCCTGCCGGCAGATCAGGTAAAGGAAACGCAGGAGTTCTACGCGGAGGCCATCGCCGACCGTATGGAGGACGGCATGACGGAGGCCGAGGCTGTGGCCGCCATGGGCACGCCCGGTGAGGTCGCCGAGGCAACGCTCGACGAACTGCCCGCCGTGCCGCGCGCGATCGCGAGGACCAAGCGCAAGAGCACGGCACTTCTATGGGCGCTCGCCATCGTGGGCTCTCCGGTATGGATTCCGCTGCTGCTCGCGTTCGTCGCCGTTGCCGCTGCAGTCTACATCTGTATTTGGGTTCTTGCGCTCTGCGTGTGGATCGTGGCCGCGGCATTCGGGGGCGCGGGCCTGGTAGGGCTCCTGTTCGCCGTGGACGGCATCATTATCGGGCATGTTCCGTACGTTTTGGCCTCGATGGGAATGGGATTCGCTTCCATCGGTGTGGCGCTCCTCACGGGAGCAGGCGCCTGGACGGCGTCCAAGCAGATCGCGCGCCTCTCTGCCCTTTGGGCGAAGAAAGCCGTTTCGCCCTTCTGGAAAGATCGAGGCAATAAGAGCCGCATGGGCGCTGAAGCGGCGCCGCTCACGGCATAGGAAGGAGTGCAAACATGTCCAGCGTAAAAAAGATTTACCTTGCCGTAGCGGGTGGGCTTGTTGCCACGGGGCTCGTCCTGGCTGCTATCGGATTTGTGGCCTCCGGCTTTAACCTCGCTGTGTTCAACACGCAGATCGACCTGCGCGATGACACCATCATTCTGGGTGGTGTTGAAATGGACGACCCGACAGGGCTTCCACTCATCGAGCAGCTTGCCGAGGTTGGCGAGATCCATATTGGATCTGCAACGGCTGGTTCGTCTTCTACTCGCAAATGATCGAGCTCGTAGCAGCCATCCCCCTTCGGGCACACCACGACGGGCGTGAGCACGCCGCACTCGGAGCCTTTTGACCTAGTCGTTGGGGACGTTCTTAAACGACTAGTCATTCAAGAACGTCCCCAACGACTACCCCCAACGTCGATGTTTTGGCAACGACAGCGAAAGCCCGCCAGAGCGAGCAAGGTGCCTTGAAACGAGGCGGCATTGACCTTCTGGTCATGCCGCCGAAGTTGAAAGGCAGATTGCCGCTCTGGCGGGTTTGCAGCGTCGAGCCGTTACGCGGTTCGTAGAACCGCGTAACTAACAAATGAGCATCGCGTCGCCAAAGCTGAAGAAGCGGTAGCGCTCTTCGATAGCAGCGGCGTAGGCATCCATGATCTGGTCGCGGGTGGCAAGCGCGCTTACGAGCATCATGAGCGTGGAGCGCGGCACGTGGAAGTTCGTGATCAGCGCGTCGACCACGTGATAGGTCGAGCCGGGCATGAGGTAGAGCTGCGTCGTAGCGTTCTCGCGCGCCACGATGTCGCCGCGGCCGAGCGTATCGGCCCCATCCTCGCGGCCCTCAAAATAGCGCGCCGTCACGGCCGGATCGGACACCGGTGCCTCAGCGTCAAAGGCGCTCTCGAGCGAGCGTACTGCGGTGGTGCCGACGGCGATCACGCGGTGCCCCTCGGCCTTCGCCTTATGCACGGCGTCGACAACCTCCTGTGACACGTGGTAGCGCTCGGTGTGCATGACGTGCTGCGTGGGGTCGTCCTCCTCCACCAGACGGAAGGTATCGATGCCCACCTCGAGCTCGACGGCGGCAAACTTCGCGCCCTTGGCCTCGATAGCGGCCATGAGCTCGGGGGTAAAGTGCAGACCCGCCGTAGGAGCGGCAGCCGAGTGCTCCTCCTTCATGGCATAGACGGTCTGGTACTTCTCGGGATCGCCCTCGTAATCGGTAATGTAGGGCGGCAGCGGCACGTGACCGGCAGCATGAATGGCCTCGTCGAGCGTGCGCGGCTCGCCGGCGGCATTGCAGCCGGCCGGCTCAAAGCGCACCAGACGGCCTCCGCGGCTATCGGAGACAAAGTCGATGACCTCGGCCGTCAGCACCACGGGAGCCCCCTGGGGCGCATGGGCGCCACCGGCGCGATACTCAATCTGAGCACCGGGCTTCAGGCGCTTACCCGGCTTGACCAGGCACTCCCAAACGTGGCCCAGCGGGTCAACATCCTCACGGCGCTTGAGCAGCAGCGTCTCGACCACGCCACCCGAGCCGGCTTTGCGACCGATCAGGCGGGCCGGCATCACACGCGTCTTGTTGATGACGAGCACAACGCCCGGCTCGATATAGTCGATGATGTCGCGGAAGATGCGGTGCTCAACGGTACCGCCGTGCTCCAGCGGCTTCCCCGCCTGGGAGCCTTTGCGATCCACCACCAGCAGGCGGCAGGAGTCGCGCGGCTCGGCAGGAGCCTGGGCAATCAGTTCCTCAGGAAGGTTGTAGTCAAAATCATCGGTACGCATAGACACGTCGGATACTCCTTATATAGCTAAAGTCCGCTCTACATCCTAGCAGGCTGACGTCCCAAACGAACTACTTTTTGGCGGCTTTGCGCTCGTCGCGGATGCGGCCATTGCAAAATATGTCGCGGAGCTTTTCGCCGAAAAG
>CABMPS010000033.1 GCA_902388545.1 uncultured Collinsella sp. | reverse complement strand
TTCGTCGAGCATCTGGACCAGGTGCTCGCCATTACCTTTACCAAAGATGCCGCGGCCGAGATTCGCGACCGCGTGCGCCGCGCGCTCATCGACGAGGGCATGGACGAGGAAGCCCTGACCGTCGACGATGCGTGGATCTCGACCATTCACGGCATGTGCTCGCGTATCCTGCGCGCACACGCGTTGGAGCTGGGTATCGATCCCGAGTTCACGGTGCTCACCGATACCGATGAGCTTATGGACCAGGCTGTTGAGCATGTGCTGGCCCGCGCGACGGCGCCCGATGCCGCCCCCGAGCTCGCCGCTTCGCTTAAAAGCCTCTACGCCTGGTATCCCATGGCGGGCGAGGGCGGTCCCTTTGGCGCCGGCACGACCATCAAGGGTCTGGTGCGCGACCTGCTGGAGCTCTCGAGCCAGCTGCCGGGCGGCATGGACGACGTACGCGTGGCGCGCGGCCAGGCCGATACCTCGGCACTCGCCGATGCCTATCGTGCGGCGCTGGGCGCAAGCAAGGCCGCGACCGAGAAAGCGCAAGCGGCGCTCGACGCCATCGATGTGTTTGAGGCGAGCGGCAAGACCATGGCCGATGCGGCACGACTCATGATGTCGTGCACCATGCCGCGCGCGAGCAAGGCGTTCCCCAAGGAGCAGGTCGAGCTGCTCAAGGCCGAGGCCGCCGATGCATTTATCAATATCGTGCTTGCCTGCGGCGGCCCGGCGCTCGATGCGCTGGTGGGGCTTGCCCGTGCCGTAGAGGCTGAGTACCGCGCGCTCAAGGCCGGCCAGTCTGCCCTCGACAACAACGACCTGCTGCGCATGGCCTATGAGGCGCTGCGCGATTACCCCGCCATCCGAGCCGCCTACGAGGGCCGCTTTAAGATGGTCATGATCGACGAGTTCCAGGATACCGACCAGATGCAGGTCGACCTGATCCGCTACCTGACCGGCGCGGGGGAGCGCGCGCTGTGCACCGTGGGCGATGCGCAGCAGTCGATCTATCGTTTCCGCGGCGCCGAGGTCGAGGTGTTCCGTCGCCAAGAGCGCAAGGTGGGCTCGACGGCGGCGTCCGAGACGGTCGACACGCTGGATGTCCCCGCCGGCGAGCTCGTCAAGCTCGTGCGCAACTTCCGCAGCCATGACGAGGTGCTGCGTTACGTGGCACGCGTTTTCGACGGCGATGACGGCGGCCTGATGCAGGGCTTTTTGGATCTTGAGGCGAGCGACGGCCGCAAGGACACGCTGGTGGCGGACGCCTCGCGTCGCCAGGCCCTCTTTGTTGCCGGCGGCAGTACGCAGGAGCGCACGCAGGCCAAGGCCCGTGCGATCGCCGAACGCTTCCGCGCGCTTGCCGATGCCGGCCAGCCCCAGGGCGGCATGGTGCTGCTGCTGGGCCGCATGACCAACGCCGACGTCTATGCGCAAGCCTTCCGCGATCAGGGGCTCGACTGCGTGATCGCGGGTGGCTCTGTCTTTGCCCAGGCAGCCGAGGTGCAGACGGTGCGCGCCCTGGTTTGTGCGCTCGCCAATCCGGCCGATACGGCGCAGGGCCTTATGCTGCTGCTCGCCTCGCCGATGTTTGCGTTCGGCGCCCAGGAGTTCCTGGCGCTGGCGACCAAGCTCGATAGCGAGACGGGGGAGACCTCGCGCCGGAATATCGACGTGGGCATTATGAGTGATTTCGACGTGCTGGGTTTGCAAGACTTGCCGCTGGTGACGCGCGCCCGCGAGGTGCTGCGGTATGCGCTTCGTCGTGTGGGCCGCGATTCGTTCGCCGCCATCGCGCGCGACGTGGTCAACGCCTCCGGCTGGTTTGTACGCCTGGCACAGCGTGGTCCCGAGGGCAAGGCCATTGCCGCCAACGTGCTCAAGGCACTCGACGCCGTGGCCGAGGCTGAGGCTGAGTTCGGTAACTCGCCGCGTTCCATCGCGCTGGCCTTCGACCGCTTCTTGGCGGGCAAGGAGGCGCCGGGCGCGCTCAACGAGGAGGGCGACGGCGCGGTGCGCATCATGACGGTGCACGCCTCCAAGGGTCTGGAATATCCGGTCGTGGCGGTCGCCGAGTGCTTTGGCGTGCGTAAGTCCTCGGGCACGGCACAGATGGGTCGCGTCGAGGGCGGAGCGCAGGTCGTGGCGCTGCCGGCACGCTTCGACGGCGTTAAGCTCGCCGACGGAACCTTTGTGAAGGGCGACGACGTCAAAAAACAGTTTGAGCATGCGTTTAAGGGCAAGGGCACGTCGCTATGGTTGCCGCCGGAGCTCATGGAGGACGTCTGCGCGACGGGCTCTCCCGCCGAGGCATTCGTTCGCCTGCGCAGCGACGACCTGCAGCTTTCGCTCGAGGAGCGGGCTCGTTTGCTCTACGTTGCCATGACGCGTGCGCGCGAGCTGGTGATCTTGGCGATGGATGCCGGCGTGAGCCGTGGCAAGGTGACGGCGCCGACCTTCGACGTCGAGACCGATCTGACCTATGACGTGCTGCGCCGTATTTTGCCGACCGACGCTCTGGACATGCCGCAGCTCGATGCCGACCGCCTGGTGTTCGACAACTCTCAGCCGGGCGATTACGAGCTCATTTCGCTTTCGGACTTTACCTTTGGCGAGCAGGCGTTTGAGGCCAACGCTTCACTGGATGCCGAGGGCAGGCTTGTCCGCGGCGATGCGGAGTCGGAGGGTGCCGGTGCAGATGCCCGAGCCGCCGTTCCCGGTCCTGCCGACCCCGAGCCCGATGCTTGTGTATCCCCAGGCGGCGGGCGTGCGCATGGGCACGTGTCCGTTCCCGGCGCGTGATTCGTACAGCTATTCGTCGATCGCCGCGGCGCTCCATGCCGAGGCCGAGGACCGTGCCGCCGAGACGCGTGTTCCCATGGACGAGGCTGGCGATGATGCGGAGTCGGATGGCTCGGAGATGACGGATACGGACGTGGCTGCTGTCGAGCCCACCGGCAATCCTATGGCGCTGGGCTCGGCCTTCCATGCTGCCTGCCAGTGGCTCATCGAGATGGGTGCCGATGCGCTGCCCGCTGAGCGTGCCGATGCGCTGGCGCGCCTGTGGTGCCTGACGCCGGAGCAGCGCGAACGCTTCGACGTTGCCCTGGACCGCTGGCTCAAGTCGGCTGTTCGTGCCGAGCTGCTCGCGTGGCCGTGTATCCGTGCCGAGGTGCCGTTCTTTTCGCTGGGCTGTGAGGACGAGGACATCGCTCGCCACGGTGCATATGCCGAAGGCGCCATCGACGCTTTGGCGACGAACCCGGCCGATCCGTCGCGCGCGCTGGTCATCGACTACAAGACGGGCGGCACGCCGGACGAGACGCCGGAACAGCTGCAGGGGAAGCACGCCCTGCAGGCGCGCGTCTACGCCGATGTGTTGCACAAGGCAGGCTTTGAGGCCGTGACGGTCAAGTTCGTCCGCGTGGAGCAGGCCGATCCGACCATCTTCGTCGAACCTGCCGAGCCCCAAGTAGTCATCTACAATCTCTAGCCCTCAGATAACTTGCGGTGGAATAGTTCCTGTATTGCGGCCCAGGCGGCCTAAGCGGGAGCTATTCCACCGCAACTGCAAGAGGAGCCGTGTGGGTTTGGCTAGGTTCGGGTGCTGTCCGTGCCGTGCGGTAAAATCGTTCAGTCAGAACACGAACCCGCATCGGAGCTCATCACATGGCATTCGTCCATCTGCACAATCACACTGTTTTCTCCATGCTCGACGGCGCAACCCGTATCCAGGATATGGTCAACCGTGCCGTTGAGCTTGGCATGCCTGCCGTGGCCATTACCGATCACGGCTACATGTATGGCGTGCCCGACTTGGCGCTGGCCTGCGACGCCGTTAACCACAACACGCCCGAGTACAAAACCTGGAGCCACGACAAGGCCTTCTTGGAAAAGGACCGCCGCGACGAGCTGGTGGAGCCCGACCCCGAGGAAAACCCGCGCGAGCATGCCCAGTACGTTAAGGACATGGCTATGTGGGACGAGAAGGGCAATATCGACGAGCTCAAGCCGCCCCTGGTCATCAAGCCCATCTTTGGCTGCGAGGTCTACTTTACGCCGGACGAGACCCTTGCCCGCGACCATAAGCCCGAGCTCTACCACATGATCCTCCTGGCCAAGGACCAGGAGGGCTACGTCAACCTGATGCAGACGGTTTCCGAGGCCGCCGTGCAGGGCTTTTACTACAAGCCCCGCGTGACGCTCGACAACCTGCGCCGCCATGCCAAGGGCATGATCTGCACGAGCGCCTGCATCGCGGGCATCATTCCCAAATACATCGACCGCGGTGACATGGAGGGCGCCATCAAGTGGGCCGAGACCTTCCGCGATACCTTCGAACCCGGCGACTTTTATATCGAGATCCAGGAACACGGCATCACCACCGACAACGGCCTGACCGACGAGCAGATGGACCGCACGCTCATCGATATCGCCAAGCAGGTGGGCGTCAAAGTCATTGCCACCAACGACTTCCACTACCTGCGCCGCGAGGACGCGCCGGTGCAGGACGTCATCATGTGCATTGGCATGAACGCCAAGGTCGACGACCCCAACCGCATGCGCATGACCGGCTCGGAGTTTTATATGAAGACCGAGGAGGAGATGCGGGCGATGTTCCCGTATTGCCCCGAGGCCTGCGACAACACGCTCGAGATCGCCGACAAGTGCTACGTAGAGCTGGACTGGGACTCCATCATCCTGCCGCGCTTCCCGCTGCTCGATCCCGGCGAGACGCACGAGAGCCAGTTCCGCCGCGAGTGCGAGAAGGGCCTGCGCCAGCACTACGGCGACGACTGGGCCACGCGCGAGATTGGTGGCGTCAACATCAAAGAGCGCTTTGAGTACGAATACAAAGTCATCTGCGACAAGGGCTTTGCCGCCTACTTCTTGATCGTTGCCGAGTACGTGCAATGGGCCAAGGACAACGGCATCGGCGTCGGCCCCGGCCGTGGCTCGGCCGCCGGCGCTATCGTCGCCTACGCCATGAACATCACCGCGTTCGACCCGCTCGAGAACGGCCTGATGTTCGAGAGGTTCCTGTCCCCGCAGCGTACCGAGATGCCCGATATCGATATGGACTTCGACGATGAGCGGCGCCTCGAGGTCGTGGAGCACGTTCGCCAGCTCTACGGCCCCGAGAAGGTCACCCACGTCATCACCTACTCGACCATTAAGGCCAAGCAGGCCATCAACGACGCCGCGCGCGTCCTGGACTACCCGGTCTACATGGGTCAGCGCCTGTCCAAGATGGTTTCGAGCGACCCCAAGGTCAAGCTCAAGCAGGTGCTCGACAAGCAGCCCGGCAAAGAGGATCTGTTTAACCCCGATTTTGCCGAGGCCTATAAAAAGGACGACGACGCCCGCCGCATCATCGACACGGCGCTCTCAATCGAGGGCCTCACCCGTGGCGAGGGCGTGCACGCGTGCGCCGTTCTGATCTGCCGCGACCCCGTCAACGAGCACGTGCCCACTAAGCTCGATACCAAGGGCGGCGTCGAGATTACCCAGTACGAGGGCCATACCGTTGCCGATATGGGCCTGCTCAAGATGGACTTCTTGGGCCTGCGCACGCTGACTGTTATCTCCAAGGCCAAGGCAAACATCAAAAAGAACTTCGGCATCGACATCAAAGAGGAAGAGATTCCCTTTGACGACCCCGAGATCTTTAAGCTCATGGGTTCCGGCCACACCGCCGGCGTCTTCCAGGTCGAGTCCGCCGGCATGACGGCCACGATCAAGAACATGAAGCCCACCGAGTACAAGCACGTCGTAGCATTGATCGCCCTGTACCGCCCGGGCCCGCTGGGCGCCGGCATGGTCTCGTCCTACATCAACCGTATGAACGGCAAGGAGCCGGCGGTCTCCTACGACGACCGCCTGGACGACATCCTGGGCGAAACCTACGGCACCATGGTCTACCAGGAGCAGGTTATGCTCATCTCCGTCGAGATGTGCGGCTTCTCCAAGGGCGAATCGGACTCGCGTATCCGTAAGCCCGTGGCTAAGAAAAAGATCAAGCTGCTCACGTCGACGGTGCTCCACTGGGAGGATGGCTCCGACGAGACCACCTACGACCACTGGATGAACGGCGCCATCAAGAACAACTATACGCGCGAGGTCGCCCAGAAGATTTGGGACGATGTTCTCGAGTTCGCGTCCTACGCCTTCAACAAGTCGCACTCCGCCGGCTACGCCATCCTGGTTATGCAGACGGCGTGGCTCAAGGCGCACTATCCGCACGAGTACATGGCGGCCGTTCTGACGTCCTATACGGGCAAGACCGACAAGATCGTGCACTACGTCTCGGCATGCCGTCACGACGGCATCCCCGTGCTGTCGCCAGATGTCAACGAGTCCGGTACCGAGTTCACGGCTACCAAGGAGGGCGTGCGCTTTGGTCTGGCCGGCATCCGCGGCGTGGGCACCGGCGTGGCGCAGGCGATTATCGCCGAGCGCGAGGCGGGCGGCCCGTTTAAGACGCTGCACGACTTTGTCGAGCGCGTGGACTCCAGCCAGGCAAACCGCCGTGTGATCGAATCGCTCATCAAGGCAGGCGCCTTCGACTCCACGGGCTATCCGCGTCGCCAGATGATGCACTTTGTGGACAAGAACAACCCCGAGAACATCATCGACGCCGCGGTAAAGCGCCAGAAGGATCGCGCGAGCGGCCAGACGTCGTTCTTCGACATGTTTGGCGATGTTGAGGGCTCGGGCTTTGAGGTCAGCGTGCCCGATCCAGATGGCCAGGAGTGGGACCGCCACCTTAAGTTGAGCCAGGAGAAGGAGGTTCTGGGCATCTATGTCTCGGACCACCCGCTGCGCCCGTTTGAGTATGCACTAGCCAAGGCGCGCGACTTCTCGTTCTCGCAGATCGATACCGGCTACGAAGTTCAGAATCCTACGGGCGGCACCATCAACCAGGAGATTCCCGAGGGCAAGGCGCTGTGGTGGGCCGGCATGGTCTCGAGCGTGTCCAAGCGCGTGACCAAAAACGGTGACCCCATGGGCATCGTGCAGCTCGAGGACATGGAAGGCGAGGCCACCGTCGTCGTGTTCCCCAAGACCTATAAAGAGGCCGAGGGGTACCTGTACGGCGAGGTCGATCCCGAGACCGGCGCGCAGCTGTCCGATGCCTTTGTGCGCATTAAGGGCAAGCTCGAGCGCTCGGACCGCGGCGACCAGATCATCGCGCAGGAGATCGTGCCGCTTGAGCTCAACGAGGAGAGCAACAAGCCCAAGGTGTTTGAGGTCATGGTGCCCAACAGCCGCTTTAGCCAGGGCAATATGGCGCGTCTCGCCACGGTGCTTACCGCCAACCCGGGCGGCGACCGCGTGGAGATCTTTATCGAGCAGGTGGACGGGCGCGTGCTGCGTGCCGAGGTACCTGCCAAGGTCAACGCGCGTTCGATTCCGCTGCTGGCCGAGGCCAAGGCCATTGTGGGTAACCAGGGCCGCGTGACGGTGATCTAAGCTACCCCGGGTGAGATTGGAGGAAGTGATGGCGCAGGGGACGTTTGCGCAGGCGCTTCGCAAAGAGGCGGCGTTGAGCGGCACCTTTATGAAGGGGCGTTCGCTCATGCTCAACGGTGCCGTGCTGTCGATTGAGGACAGCGGCTCGCGCTTCTCCAAAAGCGTGACGATTGAGGGGTCGGTGCGCGGCTCGCGCGGCGACCTGTACAAGACGCACGTGGCGCTCGACATGGACGAGCACGAGGTGATCGACTACGACTGCGATTGCCCCGCCGCCTATCGTTACCCCGGTATGTGCAAGCACGCTATTGCCACGGCTCTGGCGTATTTGGATGCCAGCGGCGCCGAGCCCGTCGAAGGTTTGCGCACGCCGGTCCGCACGTTTACGGCGCAGCCGAAACAGCCCGCGCGCACCGCGTCCGCCGCGCCGGCCGTCAACCCCAACTTTCCCTTCCCGACGCCCGTCCCCACGAGCCCGAGCCTTGTGGCGGCGCTTTCCGATCTTTCGGACGCGCGCATGGATGAGCTGGCGAGCATGCGCCGCAAGCTTGCCGGTGCCGTTGATCCCGACGCCCCCAAAGCGGCGTTGGAGCCCTCGTTGGTGCCGTACTACAATCCGCTGTTCGCTGACCGCTTTAGCTGGGCGCTCGAGTTCCGCATTCGCTGTGGATCGGTCTCCTACGTGGTCAAGGACATCGACGGCATGGCCGATGCCTACGTGCGCGGCGGCACGTTCTCCTATGGCAAGAAGCTCACGTTTGTCCATTCACCTGAGGCCTTTGACGAAACATCGGCAAAGCTGCTCAACCTTGTTGCGACGACAGTTGCCTATCTCGATGACATCACAAGCTCGCGTTCGGCGTCGTACGACTTTGCCCGCAGTGGTTTTGTTGCCGAGCGTCAGTTGCCGCTGCCCGAGCATAGCATCGTATATGTGCTGGACCTGCTGCGCGGCCAGACCATCTCCTTTGAGCCCGCCTGGTCGCGGGGGATGACGACGCATCGCACCTACGACGTGGCGGTTGAGCTGTCTCCGCAAGGGGAGGACGAGGTATCCGCTAAGCGCTCACCGCTGCTTGCCGCCAAAATCGCGCCGGCGGCTGGTGGTAGCTATGACCTGCGCCTGCCCGCCGATATGTACTGCTTTGCGTCGGGCGATGCCGCCTACTTGGTTGACACGCGCTGCGCGCGCCGTACCGACGCTGCATTTGCTCAGCATGTCGCACCTTTTTTGTCGCGCTTGCTGCCGTGCCGCACGCCCGCCCATATTGCCGCCGAGCAGGTGGGTGAGTTCTGCCGTATGGCGCTGCCCATTTTGCGCGACTACACCGACCTCACCGCGCCCGCCGCGCTCGATACCGTGGCACCCGAGCCGAGCTTTGCTATGGCGATCGGTGTCGACGATGGGCTCGTGACCTGCAAAATTACGGTTACCTACGGCGATTGGTCGGCGGATCTCTTTAGCCTGGGCGCTCCGGGCAGCCCCTTCGAAGAGCAGCGCCCCGGTGTGCCGTCCCGCGACGAGGTGGCAGAGTTTCGCGTTATGGACACGGCAGCCCTGTATTTCGACTTTTACGAGGGCGGCCTGGCGTTTGAGGAACGCGATGACGAGAGCCTGTTCCATTTGCTGACCGAGGGCCTGTCCGCCCTGTCCGAACTGGGTGAGGTCATGCTCAGCGACCGTCTGCGCCAGATTTCGGTCCGCCCCGCGCCCAAGCTCTCGGTTCGTGCGACCGTTAAGAGCAATCTGCTCGATGTCGAGCTGGGCGCGAGCGGGCTTTCGGCCGCGGACCTTGCCGTCTATCTCGATTCGTACAAGCGCCATCAAACGTTTGCGCGCCTTACGTCCGGCGACATCATTCGCCTGGACGAGGGGGCGCGCGCCGCGTTTGGCCTTGCCGAGGATCTGGGTGTCGATGCCGTCGACCTGCTCGACGGCGTGTCGCTTCCCGCGTCGAGCACCCTGTTCGTCGACAGCATGCTCGCACGCACGCCGGCGCTCGAGGCCGATCGCGACGCTGCGTTCCGCCGTACCGTCGAGCGCCTGGATACGCTCGGCAAGATGGACTTTACGGTGCCGGCATCGCTCAAGGCAACGATGCGCGGCTACCAGGTCGACGGATACCAGTGGCTCGGCTCGCTCGAACACCTGGGCCTTGGCGGCATCTTGGCCGACGACATGGGCCTGGGCAAAACGCTCCAGATGATTGCGCATATTCTGGCGCGCGTGGAGGCGGGGGACACCAAGCCCACGCTCGTGGTATGCCCGGCCTCACTCGTGTACAACTGGACTGCCGAGCTGGAGCGCTTTGCACCGTCGCTCGATGTGTGCGCCATTGTGGGCGCCAAGGCTCAACGCCGCGTGCAGATCGCCGGCGTGGCCGAGCATAGCGTGGTCGTGACGTCGTATGACCTTATGCGGCGCGATATCGACGAGTACGTCGAGCAGGATTTTGCCCGCGTGGTGCTCGATGAGGCACAGTACATTAAAAATCCGCTCACGCAGGTGCCACGCGCCGCAAAGCGCCTGCCTGCCGGCGTGCGCTTTGCCCTGACGGGCACGCCCATCGAAAACCGCCTGTCCGAGCTCTGGAGCATCTTCGACTTTTTGATGCCGGGCCTTTTGGGGACGCGCGAGTCGTTTGCCAAGCGCTTTGAGAGCCCCGTCGAGCATGCCGAGGGCGATAGCGCCGCTCGCCTGCAGGCGCTCGTGTCGCCGTTTGTGCTGCGTCGCGTTAAGGAAGACGTGGTGGCCGACCTGCCCGAAAAGATCGAAGACACGGTGATGGCACAGCTTACCGGCGAGCAACGCAAGCTCTACCTGGCCAACCAGGACCGCATCGCCCAGCAGGTGCAGCACCGCGAGGCTGGGGAGTTTAAGAAGGACAAGCTCAAGGTGCTCGCCGAGCTCACCAAGCTGCGCCAGATCTGCTGCGACCCGCGTCTACACTACGAGGATTACAAGGCGGGGAGCGCCAAGCTCGATACGTGTATGGAGCTCGTGCACGGCGCACTCGACGGCGGGCATCGCATCCTGTTGTTCAGCCAGTTTACGGGTATGCTCGATATCATCGCTAAGCGCTTGGCCAAGGAGGACATCGCCTTCCTTAAGCTCACGGGCGCTTCGTCTAAGGAGAGCCGCGCCAAGATGGTCGCGCAGTTCCAAGCGGGCGAGGTTCCGGTCTTTTTGATTTCGCTCAAGGCGGGCGGCGTGGGCCTTAACCTGACGGCGGCCGACGTGGTCATCCACTACGACCCGTGGTGGAACGTGGCAGCGCAGGACCAGGCGACCGACCGCGCGCACCGTATTGGCCAGCAACATACCGTGACCGTGTACAAGCTCATCGCCAAGGGCACGATCGAGGAACGCATTATGCAGATGCAGGAGTCCAAGCGCGACCTGGTCAACAGCGTGCTCGGCGGCGACGGCATCTCGTCGGCGCTGTTTACCCGCGAAGATGTTCTGGCGCTGCTGGGCGGCGACGGGCGCTAACCCGCTCGGGTGGGGCCGCCAGGGCGGATAGCGCACGCTGCCCCATCGTCCCCGCCCGTTATGTGTTCATTTGCAATGCCGTGGATGGTTTGCCTGCCTTTGGGCATAAGAACCATCAAGAACATTGGCACGTCAGCAAAGGAGAACATCATGGCGAAATTCTTTAAGGACCCCGACGGTAAGCTCATTGCCGCCCTTGGCAACGACGTTGCAACCCCTGCCGGTTGCACGGAACTGACCGCAAACACTGAGGACGCGGCGCACGAGAAGCACGTGCCTGTTGTCGAGACCGAGCGCGACGGTCACGTGATTCGCGCACGCGTTGGCTCGGTCGAGCACCCCAGCCTGCCCGAGCACTATATTGAGTGGATCGCCCTTGAGGCCGAGGGCCGCTTAGAGGTCCATTACCTTGAGCCCGGCATGAAGCCCGCGACGTTTTTTGCCGGCGGTTCCAAGACCGGTACCGTCTATGCCTACTGCAACCTGCACGGGCTGTGGTCCGCGACGTTCTAGGAGCGCGCCCCCGCTCGGGGTATCATAGCTAGCATATGCACATGCGAGCGCCGACTGCATCATGCGGCCGGCGCTTTTACTACGATTTCGATGGTTTACGACGGAAAGGGCTGAGCCATGAAGCTCGCGCTTGCACAGATCGATATGCGCCTGGGTGATATTGAGGGCATTTGCGGCCGCATCGAGGACCAGGCTCGTCTGGCCCACGAGCGCGGGGCGCGCGTGCTGTGCGTTCCGGCTCCGCTCTTTATGGGCGCCATGCCCGGTGGCCTGGTGGGCGCTGCCGACTTTGAGCACGACATGCTTGCCGGCTTGACTGGTGTCGCCGAGCGCATCCAGGAGCTTGACATGATCTGCATCGTGCCCGCGGCGGTTTCGTTTGAGGGCCAGCCGCTACTCGACTACATGATGCTCAAGGACGGTCATGTGGTGCCGGCCCGTTCGAGCATTGCTCTGCAGCGTGGTGGGAACGGTGATGCCCGTTGGGCACCGCCGGTGTTCGACGTGGACGGCGTGCGTATCGCCGTGATCTTCGACTTGGACCGCGAACTCGAGATGCTGCCGACCGGCGTCGACCTCATCGCCTATTTTCAGTTCAACGCGTTTGATATGACCGACCGCGAGACGGCCGCCATTGCCGCCGTTCGCAGCGGTGCCTACCGCAAGATCGCATCCAAGCGCAGCGTGTGGTTTGCCTGCATGGCGCCGGTCGGTGCCTATGACGAGTCGGTGTATACCGGCGGTTCGTTTGTGCTCGACGACTGCGGTCGCGTGGTGGCCCAGGCGCCGTGTTTTGAGGAGAGCCTGCTGGTTCAGGAGATTCAGCGCGGCGTGATGCTCGATGCCCTGGAAGATCACGAACTGCCCGAGTTCCGTTCCGATGAGTGGCTGTGGCAGGCGCTGGTGCTCGCTGTGCGCGATAACGCCCGTGCCCATGGCGCGTCGCGTGCCGTGGTGGCGCTCGAGGGCGACCTGCCGTCGTCTTTGCTTGCGGCGCTGGCTGTCGATGCATTGGGTTCGCGCAATGTGATCGGCCTGGTGTTGGACCGCAACCGCATCTTTACGCCAGCGCAGGAAGAGGCTGAGGCCGCCCGTTGTGCCGCCGTTCGCGCGATTGCCGAGCGCCTGCATATTCGCACGGTTGAGCGCGATGCGCCGGATGCGGCGCGCGTACTCGACCGCGATGTGTCAGCGGGCGATGCCGAGCGCCTGCGCTCGCGTACGCTGGGCCTCATGCTGGAGGATACGGCGCTCGAGCTGGGCGCGATGGCTCTGAGCCCGCTTTCCAAGACCGAGTATGCGTTGGCGGCACCGGCGCTTTGCGGTGGCTACCAGGGCGATTACGCGCCCTTTGGTGATGTGTACCTGTCGACGCTCGAGTTTGTGGCGCGCGTGCGCAACCGCACGTCTGCCGTGGTGCCGCAGGAGCTCGTGACGCTCAACGCGGTGGAAGATTGCATGGAGCGCGTGCTGGCGCGGGCGCTCTCGACGCTCGACGGCCCGGTCGACATGCTCGACCGCGCGGCACAGCTGCTCGGCGGGCTCGAGCCGGGTGAGATCGATGGCGCGCTTGAGGCGCACGTGGACCGCAATCGATCTTTCGACGACATCCCGATGGCCGCTGGCAAGCCTGAGGCCTGCTCGCTGCTGCTGATGCTCGTTCGACAGGGTGAGGCTGCCCGCCGCATGTTGCCGACGGCACCGATCGTTTCGTCCCGTTCGTTTGCCGAGCGCTCCTGGCCGTACATGCTCGCGTGGTCCGACCTGGGGCTTAACGGCAAGGAGCGTATGACGGTCGATTCGCTGGCGCGCGCCGAGGTGCGCCGTTTTGCTGACGAGGATACGAGCGAGCGCATGCGAAACGAGATGATGGGCGTGCTGGGCGAGCTACTGGGTATTTCGCCCGAGCAGATGGAGGAGCTGCGCTCTGAGGACGGTCAGCGTCGTTTACACGAGGGAATGAAAAAGTTCGAGGGCGAGGTTCAGGACGCCATCGATAAGATGATGGGCGGTCAGGGCGGACCGCAGGGTGGGCCCCAGGGCACGCCGATGCCGCATCCGCCGGTGGATCCGAGGCAATTCCCGTTCTTCTCACAGAACTATGTTCTTACGGTCAGCGCAGCATGTGCGCAGAC